>NZ_JBFBCE010000012.1:0-164729 GCF_040689595.1 Streptosporangium sp. NPDC051023
GCCCCGCGGCCGTTCCCCCTCCCGGCCCCGGCTACCCCGCGGCGCTCCACCGGCCGCCGGCCGGGGGGGGGGGGGGGGGGGGCGCCGCGCCGTCAGGGCCGCACCGTCAGGTCCGGGCGAACATCAGCGCCGGGTCCTCCAGCATGGCGCCGATCTCACGGAGAACCACCGAGCCCAGCTCGCCGTCCATGACGCGGTGGTCGAACGACAGCGCCAGTGTCGCGACCCTGCGGATCACGATCTCTCCCCGGTGCATCCAGGGCGTGTCCCTGATCCGGCCGAGCGCGAGGATCACCGACTCTCCCGGGGTCAGGATCGGGGTGCCCCCGTCGATTCCGAAGACGCCCACGTTGGTGATCGTGATCGTTCCTCCGGACAGATCGTGGGGCGATGCCCTGCCCGCCCTCGCCGTGGCGGTCAGCTCCGCCAGGGCTCGGGCCAGCTCGGGCAGCGGCAGGCGGTCCGCGCCCTTGACGTTGGGGACGACCAGCCCGTGCTCGACGGCCGTCGCGACGCCCAGGTTCACCTGGCGCCTGACCACGATCTCCTGGGCCGCCTCGTCCCACGAGGAGTTGATCAGCGGGTTGCGCCCGGCCGTGACCAGCAGCGCCTTGGCGACCGGCAGCAGCGGCGAGATCCTGACTCCGGCGAGGCCGGTCAGGCCGCGCAGCCTCGTGACCAGTTCCGTCATCGCGGTGACGTCGGCTCGCAGCCACGTGGTGACGTGCGGCGCGGTGAACGCCGACCGCACCATCGCCGCCGCCGTGCGCTCGCGCACCCCCCTGACCGGGATGCGGTCCCGGTCCGCCTCGCCCGTGCTCACCACGCGAAGGTCTGGTCGACGGCGTCGAGGACGCGGTCGAGGTCGGGAAGGTAGTGCTCCTCCAGGCGCGACGGCGGATAGGGCGTCGAGAAGCCGCCGACCCGCAGCACCGGGGCCTGCAGGTCGTAGAAGCACCTCTCGGTGACCCTGGCGGCCAGCTCGGCGCCGTATCCGCTGAACACGGGCGCCTCGTGCACGACGACGCACCGGCCGGTCTTGCGCACCGACGACAGGACCGTCGCCTCGTCGAGGGGGCTGAGCGAGCGGATGTCGACGACCTCGATGGAACGGCTCCCGTCAGCCTGGGCGGCCTCGAGGCAGGTCTTCACCATCGGGCCGTAGGCCAGCAGGGTCACGTCGTCCCCCTCGCGCGCGACCACGGCCCGGCCGAGCGGGGCGGCCCTGGACAGGTCGAGTTCAACCGGCGCCTTGTCCCAGTAGCGCCGTTTCGGCTCGAACAGGATGACCGGGTCGGGGCAGGAGATGGCCTGCTGGATCATCGTGTAGGCGTCGGACGGGTTGGAGCAGGCCACCACGCGCAGGCCGCCGGTGTGGGTGAAGTAGGCCTCGGGTGACTCGCTGTGGTGCTCGGCCGCGCCGATGCCGCCGCCGAACGGGATCCGGACGACGACGGGCAGCTCCAGCATGCCGAGCGACCGCAGCCGCATCTTGGCGAGCTGGGAGGTGATCTGGTTGAAGGCGGGGAACACGAAGCCGTCGAACTGGATCTCGCACACCGGGCGGTATCCGCGCAGCGCGAGCCCGATGGCCGTGCCGACGATGCCCGACTCGGCCAGGGGCGTGTCGATGACCCTGCTCTCGCCGAAATCCTTCTGCAGACCGTCGGTCACCCGGAACACGCCGCCGAGCCTGCCGACGTCCTCACCCATGACGACGACCTTGGGATCGTGCTCCATGGCCTTGCGCAGGCCCTCGTTCATCGCCCGCGAAAGGGACAGGGTCTCAGCGCTCACCTTCGCGCTCCCCTCCGCGCGCCGCAGGATGAGGGTGAGAGCGCGCCCTTCCGGCGCGGGCCCCCGCGGGCCCCGTCATCGAGACACCTCGTCGAAGGACCCGAGATAGGAGGCGAACCGGGCCCGCTCGTCCGCCAGCAGCGAGTGCTCGGCCGCGTAGACGTGGTCCCAGAGCTCGTCGAGGTCCGGATCCGGCAGTGCCAGGCACTGTCTGCGCAGGTCGGATCCGGCGTCCTGCGCCTCCGCTTCGACCTCGTCGAAGAACTCACCGGTGGCGGTCCCGCTCTTCAGCAGGTATGCCCTGACCCGTTCGACGGGGTCCTTGAGCTGCCACGCCTCGACCTCGGCGGGCAGGCGGTACCGGTTTGGGTCGTCCGTCGTCGTGTGCGCGCCCATCCGGTAGGTGAACGCCTCGACCAGCGTCGGCCCCTGCCCACTGCGCGCGTTGTCCAGTGCCTTCCTGGTCACCGCCAGACAGGCGAGGACGTCGTTGCCGTCGACCCTGACACCGGGGAACCCGAAGCCGTCCGCGCGCCGGTAGAGCGGGATGCGTGACTGCCGCTCTGCGGGCTCGGAGATCGCCCACTGGTTGTTCTGGCAGAAGAACACGATCGGCGCGTTCTGCACGGCCGCCCAGACGAACGCCTCGTTGACGTCGCCCTCGCTGCTCGCGCCGTCGCCGAAGTAGGCGATCACCGCGTCCTCGGTGCCGTCGCGCTGGACGCCCATGGCGTAGCCGGTCGCGTGCAGGACCTGGCTGCCGATGACGATGGTGGGCACGTGCAGGTTGTGCTCCCGCGGATCCCACCCGGCGTGGTTGATCCCGCGGAAGGAGCAGAGCACCCGCACGCGGTCGACGCCTCTGCACCAGGCGACACCGTGCTCCCGGTAGCTGGGGAACGCCATGTCTCCGGGCATGAGAGCACGGGCCGATCCGACCTGCGCCGCCTCCTGGCCGCGCAGCGACGGCCAGACGGCCAGCTCTCCCTGGCGTGCCAGGGCCAGGGCCTCCGCGTCGAGTCTTCTGACGATCACCAGGTCGCGGTAGAGGCCCTTGATCTCCTCGGCGGTGAGGCCGACGTCGTAGTCCGGGTGCTCGACTCGCTCCCCATCCGGGGTGAGCAGCCGAACGAGTTCGGGAGGGGATTCTGCGACGGTTCCCGGGGGCCTACCGCGCGCGGCGTCGATGGTCACGTGCCACTCCTCGTGCGTTGCGGTGATCACGATCCGTCCGTCAGGTGCCGTTCCCCAGCCGTCCGGCCAGACCGGCGACCGTGGGGGTGTCGAAGATCACGCTGATCGGCAGGTCCTCCCCCAGCTCCGCCTGGATGCGGCTGACCAGCCGCATCGCCAGCAGCGACTGCCCGTCCAGGTCGAAGAAGCTGTCGTCGATCCCCACCCGCGCCACGCCGAGCACCTCGGCGAAGAGGGAGCAGAGGGTCTCCTCCGTCGCGTCGCGGGGAGCCCGGTAGGCGGACAGGCCCGTGAAGTCGGGCGCGGGCAGCGCGTCGCGGTCCAGTTTCCCGTTGGGGGTCAGCGGCAGGGCGTCCAGCACGACGAACGCGGCGGGCACCATGTAGTCCGGCAGCGACTCCGCGGCGTGGGCGCGCAGGGCCGCGACACCGGCGTCGCCCGACTCGGGGACGACGTAGGCGGCCAGCCGCTTGTCGCCGGGCTCGATCTCCCGCGCGACGACAGCGACGTGGGCGAGTCCCGGATGCCTTGCCAGCACGGCTTCGACCTCGCCGAGCTCGACTCGGAAGCCCCGGATCTTCACCTGGTCGTTCGCCCGCCCGACGAAGTCGACCAGGCCCTCCGGGGTCAGGCGCACGAGGTCGCCGGTGCGGTACATCCGTTCCCCCGGGCCCGCGAACGGGTTGGCGACGAAGCTCTCCGCGGTCAGGGCCGCCCTGCCGACGTACCCGCGTGCCAGGCGCCCGCTGCCGATGTACAGCTCGCCGACCGTTCCGTGAGATACGGGGGTGAGCGTGTCGTCGAGGACGTGGAGCCTGACGTCGTCGAGCGGGCCTCCGACCGAAACGCCGCCCTCCGCCGTGTACGGGGCGGTCATCGGGCCGTGCGTGACGAACAGCGCCGTCTCCGTCGCCCCGTACATGGCCCGCACCACCGTATCGGGGCAGGCGTCGAGCACCCGCCGTACAGCCGCGGGCGCGATCACGTCTCCGCCGGTCAGCACCTCGCGCACCCCGGTGAAGCATTTGGGCGCCTCTTCCGCGACCACCCGGAAGAGGCCCGCGGTCAGATGCAGGCCGGTGATCCTCTCGTCGGTGACGAGGCGCTGCAGGGTGCCGACGTCGAGGACGCCGGGGGGCGCGACGACGATCTGTCCGCCGCGCAGCAGGGGCACCCACAGCTCGTAGGTCGAGACGCTGAAGGCGTGCGGCGCGACCATCAACACCCGCTCGTGCCGTCCGCCGTCCCAGCACGAGTCGGAGACCAGCCCGAGGACGCCCCGCTGGGTGACGCCGACGCCTTTCGGCTCCCCCGTCGACCCCGAGGTGTACATCACGTAGGCCAGCTGGTCCGGGTGGGAGACGATGCCGGGATCGGACTCCGGCGACGCCTGCGACTCTTCTCCGCCCTCGATGACGACGACCTGACCGCCTCGGGGAAGGCCGCGCCCGCGCATGGCCTCGTCGGCGAGCAGGACCGGTCCTCCGGCGTGGTCCATGATCCATTGCATACGCTCCAGCGGGTGGGCGGTGTGCAGCGGCAGGTAGAACGCCCCGGTCTTGAGAACCGCCAGGATCGCGACCACCATGTCGGCGGAGCGCTCCATCAGCACGGCGACCGGTTTCTCCGGGCGGGCCCCCAGCTTCAGCAGCCGGTGCGCGAGCCGGTTCGCCCGCTCGTCCAGTTCCCGGTATGTCAGGCGGAAGTCATCGGAGGAGACCGCTGTCGCGTCCGGTGTCCGCCCCGCCTGGACGGCGAAACGTTCTTGGATGGAAGAGGAAACCATCACGTGCTCCAATCCGTTCGTTCCCTGCGGCGGTCCGTGCGGGCGAGGGACCGGGGTGCCGTGCCGCCCGCCGTACGGATCGCCCGGTTCCCGTTCGCGCCGGTGCGAACGGGAACCGTGGCGGTAAGACGGACCGGCGGATGTGATGGCCGTTCATGTGACGGACGCCGGCGGGAACCTCCCTGAGCCTGAAGCCCTCCTCTCCGCCGCGAACCGGTCGCCGACGGATATCCGCCCTCGCGTCCAGCCACGCAGCCAGCGTCACATCTGCCCGCCGTACAGCGCATCTCCCGGATTGCGCTGCTCCTCCGCGCTCCCCGCGCCCTCTCAGGCGGGCATCAGGCGGGCAGCCAGGTCGCGCGGCCGGACGCGGGCGTGGCGCAGGCCAGGGGAGGCCGGGGAACGCGGACGGTGGCGTACGGCCCGCCCGCCAGGTCGAGCGCGTCGAACACCAGCAGCTCGCTCCGCCGCCCTGCGGCGTCGTGGGAGAGGACGACGATCCAGCCGTCGCCCTCGTGGCCCTCCCGCGCGCTCCCGACGGGCCGCGGCACGAACACAGGGTGACCGGCACGGATGCCCGCGCCGAGTTCGTAGCCGTGGACGCCGCCGGTCACGAGATCGCGCCGGAAGAGCGTGGTGCCGGTGTTCAGGTCGCGGGAACCGAACACGTACCGATGCCTGCGGCCGAGCACCCCTTCGTCGACCAGGGCCGTCTCCCACGCGGGAGCCAGCGCCCGCTCGCCCACGGTGCCCGTGGTCAGGTCGAGCGTCCAGCGGCACAGGTACGGCCGCGCCCCGAACCCGGGGGGTGCGCCGTCGGGCACGGCATCGCCGGGGGCGGCGTCGAAGGCCCGCGGGTGCCGCACGGCGTCCACGACGACCCGGCCCCCTTCCTCGTAGGCGTTCACCGCCTGGAAGACGTAGCAGGGACCGATCTGGAACCAGCGTGGCTCCGCGGCGCCGTCGCGGGGCAGCAGGCCGAGACGCGCCCGCCTGTCCGGCCGCCAGGCGTACGGCAGGCGGGCGCCGACCAGCTCGGCCGCGCGGCTGTAGACCACGGGCAGGTCGAACACAACGACGTACCGTTCGGTGAGGGCGGTCGCGTGCATGAGGGGCGCGCCGTCGAGGGCGAACGGCCTGGCGTGTGAGACGGTGCCGCCAGATCCGGTGACCAGGTGCTCGACGTGTCCCAGGCCCGGGTAGGCGGCGACCGTGTGCCACTCGCCCGTCGCCGGGTCGCAGACGGGACGGGCGAGCGTGACGTGGCCGGGAGAGCATGGAGCCGGGGCCTTGGTGCTTGCGAGCCGTATCGGGGGGGCCAGCGCGGGCACGGGGCCGAGCGGAGTCTCCTGCCGGGCCGTCGCCCTCACACGGTGCAGCAGGGCGCTCCCGCCGCTCACGCGGACACCCGACAGGACGGACCTGCCGTCGGGCCTGCCCGCACACAGCGGGTGCGGGAACGCCTGGAGGAACCATCCGTCCAGGTCCGCGGGGAGCACGCCCTCGACGGGCAGTCGTTCCGGTGACGGGGGACGGCCGACCGCCGGGGAGACCCTCACCGATGTCTGGTCGGACGCGCGAGCTGGGGCGGCCATGGGGCGCCTCCTCCGGAAGGGGGCAGCAAATACCATAACACTGTTGTGCTTAAAACATATCGCCGTTATGTAATACTGTCAACATGAGTCCTCGCCGGGCCGATCCCAGAACACGCCCCGCACTGGTCGACATCGCCGCCCGGCTACTCGCCGAGGAAGGCCCTCAGGCCCTGTCCACCCGGCGGCTCGCCACGGAGGCGGACAGCTCGACGATGGCGGTCTACACCCATTTCGGGGGGATGAGTGGGCTGGTGCGCGAGATAGTGCACGAGGGGTTCGCCCGCCTGCAGCGCCATCTCACCCACGTGAGGCAGACCGAGGACCCGGTGGCCGACATGGCTCTGCTGGGCAGGGCGTACCGGCACAACGCGCTGGCCAACCCGAACCTGTACGCGGTGATGTTCGGCGGATCCTCACTCGCCGGGTTCTCCTTGACGGAGGAGGACCGCCAGCACGGCCGCTACACCCTGGGCAACGTGGTCAAGTGCGCGACCCGGTGTTTCGAGACGGGCCGATTCAGGGCGGACGACCCTGAACTCGTCGCCCACCAGATGTGGAGCGCGATCCACGGGCTGGTCACCCTGGAGCTCGGCGACTACCTGATCGCCCCCTACGACGCGGACCGCTGCTTCGAGGCCCAGCTCACCGGCCTGATGGTCAGCTCGGGGGACGCCCTGGACGCCGCGGCGAGGTCGGTCGTGCTGTCCAGGGAGCGGATGCGGGACGAGGTTGAGACCGTGGGAACCGCGGAGGACCGGCAGGAGAGCCCGGACGATCCGCAGGAGGAGTGAGCCGCCTGGCCGTCCGCAAGGCCGCCCTCGTGGACCCGAACCGGCGGCGTCCCCGAGGGTTCGCCTCCGCGGGCGCGCCGAGTCCGCCGCCCTACAGCGGGATGTTCCCGTGCTTGCGCTGTGGCGGCGTCTGGCGCTTGTTCCTCAGCATGGCGAGGCCGCGCGCGACCACGGACCGGGTCTCCGCCGGGTCGATCACGTCGTCGACCAGGCCACGCTCCGCGGCGTAGTGCGGGTGCATGAGCTGCTTCGAGTACTCGGCGACGAGTTCCGACGACAGCTGCTCGGGATCGGCGGCCGCGGCCAGTTCCTTGCGGAAGATGACGTTCACCGCCCCCTGGGCGCCCATCACCGCGATCTCGTTCGTCGGCCAGGCGAGTGAGAGGTCGCTGCCGATGGAGCGCGAGTCCATCACGATGTACGCCCCGCCGTAGGCCTTGCGCAGGATGACCTGGATGCGGGGTACGGTCGCCTCGCAGTAGGCGTACAACAGCTTGGCGCCGTGCCTGATGATGCCCGCGTGTTCCTGGTCGAGGCCCGGCAGGAAGCCCGGCACGTCGACCAGGGTCACCAGCGGAATGCCGAAGGCATCACAGAACCGGACGAACCGTGCCGCCTTCTGCGACGCCTCGACATCCAGCACGCCCGCGAGCACCATGGGCTGGTTCCCGACCAGGCCGACCACCTCGCCGTCGACGCGGGCCAGCGCACAGATCACGTTCGGCGCCCAGTCCTCCTGCAGCTCGAGGAACTCCCCGTCGTCGACCAGTTCGGCGACGACGGAGCGCATGTCGTACGGTTTGTTCGGCTCGACGGGAACGATCTCGGCGAACCTGGGCCTGTGGTCCGTCGCCGCCTGGCGCGACGGCTCGCTCGGGGGCGGCTCCAGGTTGTTGCTGGGGAGCAGTGACAGGAGGTAGCGCACGTCCTCGAGGGCACTCTCCTCGTCGTCGCACACGAAGGTCGCGACCCCGGAACGCCCACCGTGAACCTCGGCGCCGCCCAGATCCTCATGGGTGACCCGCTGGCCGCTGACCGCCTCGACGACGTCGGGGCCCGTCAGGTACATCTTCGCGGTCTCGCGGACCATGAAGGTGAAGTCCGCCAGGGCCGGGGAGTAGGCGGCTCCCCCGGCGCAGGGGCCGAGAATGACGCTGATCTGGGGGATCACACCCGAGGCCTGGACGTTGCGGCGAAAGATCCCGCCATAGCCGTCCAGGGCCATCACCCCCTCCTGGATCCGGGCGCCACCACTGTCGTTGAGCCCGATGAGGGGGGCGCCGGTGGCGATCGCCAGGTCCATCACCTTGTGGATCTTTGACGCGTGCGCCTGGCCGAGCGACCCGCCGAAGATCGTGAAGTCCTGGGCGTAGACGAACACCCTGCGGCCCTCGATCGTGCCCGAGCCCGTGACCACCCCGTCGGTGTGCGGGCGGTGTTCGCCCGCCTTCAGGCCATTGGCCTGGTGGCGGCGGTACATGTCGATCTCGGTGAACGACCCCTCGTCGAGCAGGAGCTCGAGCCGCTCCCGCGCCGTCCGCTTGCCGAGCGCCCGCTGCCGGTCGGCCGCGCCCCGGGAACCGGCGGCGATCTGGCCGCGCAACCTGCCGTGCCGTTCACGCAGGAGGCTCATCGACGGTGCGGGCGCCTGGGCGGGGAGGCCCTGACCTCGCCCGCCCGCCTGGGCCGCGTGGTGCCCGTTTGCGTGCTCCGCCCCCTCCTCTCCCCACGACGCGGGCGCGTCCGGGGAGGGGGCGTGCCGGTCGGTCCGCTGGCTCATCGTGAGGTCCCCTCTCATGGCGCCGTCACGCGGACCCGGTGTCGCGCCCTCACCGACGCGGCGACCGAATGGGCCCCAACGAATTCGGTGCCGCCTGCGCTCACCAGCATCAGAAATACCTCGCTCATAGGCGGATTAACTAGGTGCTTCGCACCAAGCGTGCACGAACGAAGATCTCATTGTCTTCTCCCATTGTGCTTTCAGCGGACCAGGGTTATCGTCCGGCGTAAGGCAAATTCAGCAATCCGGGAGAAGAGGCGGCCGATTCAGCCTGCTACGGTTGACGGCGATGCAACGGAGATTCACATTACGGACATTAAGCAATGTAATTCAATATGAGAGCGGAGGTTTCCGTATGGTTTCCGAGGCGGCTTCTGCAGGTCGCTTTCCCGGAAGAATGGCAATTGTCAACGGCCCCCAGCACAGGACCTGGCTGAACGTCTTCCTCGTGATCGTCCTGGCCCACTGGGCCGAGCACGTGGCACAGGCCGTGCAGATCTACGCCCTCGGGTGGCCGATCCCGCAGGCGCGCGGCGTGCTGGGGCTCCCGTTCCCGTGGCTGGTGACCTCCGAGTGGATGCACTACGACTACGCGCTGTTCATGCTCGCCGGGCTCATCCTGCTCAGGAAGGGGTTCACCGGGCGCGCCCGCACCTGGTGGAACATCTCGCTGGGCATCCAGGTCTGGCATCACCTCGAGCACCTGCTGCTGCTCCTGCAGGCGCTCACCGGCAACCACCTGCTGGGCAGGCCCGTCCCGACGAGCATCCTCCAGTTGGTGTTCCCCAGGGTCGAGCTGCACCTGTTCTACAACGCGATCGTCTTCGCTCCCATGGTGGTCGCGATGATTCTCCACCGCCGCCCGCGTGATTCGGAGCGCGCGGCCATGAACTGCAATTGCGCGGCGGTGCACGCCTGACCGGAGCACGGCTCGGGAGACAAGCGCAGGCCGTCCCGTACCGGACCGCTTGGTTTACCCGACTCCTCCATTTCGCCTCCTGTTCGTTTTCCCATCGCCTGGTGATCGGCCCGGCCGTCCGCACGGACCGGGCCGATGCCTTTCTGGTTTTCCGCTGCGAGGCGGCCATTGAAGGTTGAGGCGCTTTTCTCCGGCCAAATAATTCGCATGAAAATCGCTCACGAGCCGCGAGAGTCCTCTTCCTGCCGCATCCAGCCGCCGACCCTGCGCGCCGCCGCCATACTCGCCCACGCGGTGAGCTCGATCAGTGCCCTGTCACCGGGACGGGCCGCAGTGAAGTCGGCCACGACGGACTCGCCGACCCGGTAGGAGGCGAGCGCCGTCAGCAGGGCCAGCCGCCCCGCGGGGCGCTCGGCGACCGCCAGGCCGGAGACGGCGTCGTCCGCCCAGGCATTGCCGAGGTCCGCGTGCCCTCCGTCCCACCCGGCCAGCCTGGTCGTGACGAGGTCGCGGACCGGCTCCGGCACGGAACGGCGACCGGCCATCTCGACGGCCCGGACCGTACGGGCGAACGCGCCTGCGACGTTCGGCGCGCCTGCCGCCCAGGACAGGTCTTCGGGAAGCGGGGCCGCGGGCAGCAGGCCAAGCGAGGCGCCCGGTTCCCTGGTCTCGCGGGCCGTCAGCCGCATGAACCAGCCGAGCGCCCGCATGAGCCCGCCGCGTGCCGTCGGCGGCACGTGCGGCGGGAGGGGGGTGTCGTCCAGGAACACGTTGACCATGCGGTTGAGATAGTGGAAGGTGACCGCGACTCCCACAAGCTCGGCTGCCTGTTCCGCGGGGAACGGCGCCCCGTACGGGGTGGTCTCCGCGCGCCTCCCGCTCGCCCTCGCCCACGCGGTGATCGGCTCGACGCCGCCCTCGGCGTCCCTCCCGCGAACCAGGCCGTGCAGGGTCGCGCCGTGCACCCCGACGCAGTAAGGGCAGGCGTTGCCGAGCGAGACCCCGGTCGCGACCGCCTCCTTCGCCACCCGCCCCGCCCGCCCCTCGGCCAGGAGCGTCTCCCGCAGCATCATCCAGCAGGCCGCGAGGATCTCCGGCGCGGGCGAGTGGAGGGCGACCGGCGGCGCCAGCATGCCGAACTCTCGTTCAGAGCTTGCGTAGACCTCGGCGACCAGGCCCCGCGCGGCGGCCGGCCGTACCGGGGAGACGTGCCTGACCTGGTCAAGCGACCTACGTAGTGCCCTCCTGACGAGTTTCCCGCCCATCGCACGCTCCCTGGGATCGGTGAAGCCATTGGTACTCGGGATCCGTACGGCCGCGCCCGCGGCCCGCGAGGCGGACCGGCCGCCTCGCGGGCGTGAGCGGGGTGCGCCGCGACGCTACTTGCGCGTCAGGCTGGGGACGAACGGGAGGGCCTGGCGCCTGCCGCTCGTTGCGCCGTCCGGCGACGGCGCCCCGTAGGTAACCTCGACGCCCCGTTGCCGCGCGGCCTGCACGATGCCCGGCATGGCGCGCTCGGCCAGCGCCGCGATGGTCATCGCGGGGTTGACCGTCAGCGCTCCCGGCACGGCCGAGCCGTCGGTGACGAAGATGCCCGGGTGGCCGCGTAGTTCGTGACGGTCGTCGAGCGCCGAGGTGTGCGGATCGTCGCCAATGCGGCACGACGCCAGCGGGTGCACGGTGTAGGCGCCGACCACGTCGTTGGTCCACGGCATCACCCTGGACAGCCCGTCCCGCTCCATGATGTCCCGCACGTCGGCGTCCGCCTGGGCCCAGCCGCGCAGCGTGTTCGCGGTCGGCCGGTACTGGATGGGGCCGCGTCCGAGCATCTGCTGGGAGATGCGTACGGCGTTGCCGGTCGGCGGGGGCGGGCCGAAGACCCCCTCGTTGTCGTCCTCACTCATCGTGAAGATGGTCAGCCACGACTGCCAGCGCCGTACGATCTCCTTCTTCTCCGCGCCGAACCAGGTCGGGCCGGTCGCATCCGGCACCTGCGCGAGGATGGTGCCGAAGCCGGGCGGGAAGTAGAGCTGCTCCAGCGAGTAGCGGGAGTACTCGGGCAGCGCGCCGTCCAGGCGATCCCAGCTCGCGACGCAGGGCCCCTTCCCGATCTGAGACGCCTCGTAGGCCGCCCCGTCGCCACGGGTCAGCCCCAGCAGGTCGCGAACCCTGTCCTCGTCGAGGATGGCGGTGTTGAGCCGCTCGCCGTTGCCCGAGAAGTATCTTCCGACCGCGGACGGCATGGCGCCCAGGGTGGCCTCAGAGCGCTGCAGGATCACCGGTGTGGCCCCGGCGCCCGCCGCCAGCACGACGATCTTGGCATCGATCGTCCCGCTGCCGGTGTGCACGCGGTAGTCCTCGTCGTCGACGACGGCGTAGTGCACCCGATAGCCGCCGTCGCCGGTCCTGGACAGGTGCTGCACCTCGTGCATGGGCCGGATCTCCGCCCCGTGCGCGACGGCGGCGGGCAGGTAGTTGAACAGCAGGGAGCGCTTCGCGTCGAAGCGGCACCCGGCCATCATCCAGTTGCAGTTCGTGCACTTGTCCCCGTCGATGGCGACCGGCACCGGATTGGCCGTGCGTCCCGCGTGCGCGCACGCCGCCGCGAACAGCCCGCCGGAGTAGGTGACCGACTCCCAGTCCTGCCTGGTCACGGGCAGCGCCTCCGCCACCCGGTCGTACCAGGGCTCCAGCATGTCGCGGGTGATGGTCCCGGGCCACATGCGCCTGCCGATGTTGCCCCTGCGTTCGAAGACGAACCGGGGCGCGCGGGGCATCGCGGCGAAGTACACGACGCTGCCGCCGCCGACGCAGTTGCCGCCGAGCAGGCTCATGCCGTCGCCGACCACGAAGTCGAAGATCCGCGTGTAGGACGATCCGAGCTTGAAGTCGTGGTCGAAGTCCTCGCCCTCGAGCCAGGGCCCGCGCTCGAGCACCACGACCCGCGCCCCGCCTGCCGCGAGGTGGTAGGCCGCGATCGCGCCGCCGAAGCCGCTGCCGACCACGAGGACGTCCGTCGTTTCCGTGCCGGTCATGCGGGGCTCCCTGTCGAGGTCGTGCCCGGGTGAAGGCTGGCCAGCTTCCGCCCGTACGAGTAGTCGGGGAACCGCCACAGGCCGTCGGTGCCCGGTCTGGCGAAGCCCATGGCCGCCAGGCCCGGATGCCCGGCGGCGATCGCGTCGACGGTGTGCATGTGAGCGGCGGTGTCGAAGGCCATGTTGCTGAACAGTGCGACGCTGACCCACGCCTCCCGTTCCGGGTGACCGGGGGCCGTCAGTGTTCCCACCAGGGCGGTGCGGTGCGGGAACGGCAGCGCGACGAATGGCGGCAGCGAGGGGGTGAGGTCGAGCCCGTGTTGGCTCGCGTATGCCCGCGCGTGTTCGTTCAGCGACCTGGCGAAGTTGCCGAGCGCGGGCGCCAGCCCGGTCGCGGGGGTCTCCAGCAGCTCGACGGCGCCCGCGGCGACCGCCCCTCCCCCCACCGCGGCGCCCGCGATCGCCTCGTCGTCGGGTGAGCGCTTCTCGCCAGGGACGATCGTGTCCGCGAAGGCCTCCAACGTCATCGTCCTGGCCTGTTCTTCGTCTGGGATACCCGGTTGCACCGGCGTTTCCTCCTGTCGGCGAGGGGGTGCGGTGTGAGCCGCCGAGAAGCCGGCGCATCGGCCGAACCCTCTTTTCACGGACGGGCCCCGACGACGGACATGGACCGGCGAGACCCTTGCCCGGCGCGGCGAGATCTGCGACCAAATAGAACTCATATATCGAATTCAGTTCCGGCCTGATCCATCGTCCGAGTGATGACGCACGGTACGCATCTTCTGAATTGCCGTCCTGTCAACCCTCTTTCCGGGCCATTTCAGCGACACACTAATACCCGATTACCGGCACACATAACCCATGGTAGCGACCTGAAGACGGAGAGTGTGCATCACTGGCACAGTTGACAGCAGTCAGATGTTGATTTAGAAATATTGATGCCGATCTTTTTATTAGTTGTTCGGCAGGCATATAGAAGCCCAGCGGCGGAAAATCAATACGATGACCGACCCCATAGAGGCCAACGGCTAATTCTAAGCAAACTTTTCCCGTCATTCATACGGATGAATTTTCAACAAATGGAGAGGAATGATGGAGGAAGTTCTTGAGAAAGCTGTCAGGCGGGTTATCGAGACCATGCGTGAGCATCTCGGCGACGATCTCACCATCGACGACATGGCCCGCACCGCCATGTTCAGCAAGTTTCACTTCTCCCGGGTGTTCAGACAGGTAACCGGCGTCTCTCCCGGCCGCTTCCTGTCGGCTCTCCGTCTCCAGGAGGCCAAACGGCTGCTTCTCTCGACCTCGTTGAGCGTCGCCGACATCAGCATCCAGGTCGGCTACTCCAGCGTCGGCACCTTCAGCTCTCGTTTCAAGAGCTGCGTCGGTCTCGCGCCGACCACCTACCGCCAGCACGGCGGCTTCGCCCCACTGATCCTGACCAGCGGCAAGCCCGACGATGTCGAAGCACGATTGGCGACCATCCAGGGCAAGGTCTGGGCTCCGCCCTCGGGTCAGTGCGGCCTCGTTTTCGTCGGCCTGTTCCCCACTTGCATCCCCCAGGGCCCCCCGGCCCGCTGTATGATTCTGCGCCGTCCGGGCCTGTACGCGCTGGAAGACGTGCCCCAGGGCACCTGGCACCTGCTGGCCCACTCCGTTGCGCCCGGCAGTGAGAAGGTCATGGGCAGCCTGGGCAGGGATCCCTCGCTCTATGTCGGTGGCTACGGGCCGATCACCGTACGGTACGACGTCGTGGTGAAGCCCGCCGACGTGCAACTGCGGCCGATGGGAACCCTCGACCCCCCGGTGCTGCTCGCATTGCTCGACGTGCGCCTGGTGGCGCTCAACTCGGTCGCGAGCTGAGCTGTGACCCGCGGGAAACGGCCGCAGCCATGGGAGCCTGCGGCCGTCGTCGTTTCACAGGACGCCTGGCGTGTCCCCCGCTGAACGCGCGGCGTTCGCGGGCCGTTTCGCCCCGCGGGACCCGCGGCGCCTGTCGGGACCGGTTCACCTCATGGGATGCACCGTCATCGGAAGGCCGCCGCGCATCCTGAGCGAGAGCATGGGCTCGGCGACCGCCTCATGGCCGGGCACCCTGACCAGACGCAGGTCCCGGGCGATCATCGCGACCACGAAGACAGCCTCCATCATGCCGAGGCTGTTGCCGACACAGAACCGGGGACCGGCGCCGAACGGGATGTAGGCGTACCGGGGCCGGGCGGAGGTCTGGCCAGGGGCGAAACGCCCGGGATCGAAGCGCTCCGGGTCCTCCCAGAAGTCCGGATGCCGATGCAGCGTGTAAGGACAGATCAGGACGTCCGCCCCGGCGGGCACATGGTAGGCACCGACCTCGTCGTCCCTCTGGGCCTGGCGGGTCAGAATCCACACGGGCGGGTAGAGCCGCATGGCCTCCTCGACGACCATCGCCGTGTACTTCAGCTGATGCAGGTCCTCGTAGACGGGCCGCCGGTCGCCGAGCACCTCGGCCGCCTCGGCGTGCAGCCTGTCCCACACCTCGGGATGCCGGTCGACCAGGTGGAAGGTCCACCCCAGCGTGCTGGCCGTCGTCTCGTGCCCGGCGAGCATCAGGGTGATCAGCTCGTCCCGCATCCGCTGCCTGCCGATCCGGGGGTCGCGTTCCTCTCCGGTCGAGACGACCAACCGGGAGAGCACGTCGTCGCCCTCCCCCACCTCACGCGCCGCGCGCTGAACCACCAGCCGGTCGACGACCCGCTGCAACTCCCTGCGCGCCCTGCGAAAGCGCAGTTGCTTGGGCAGGGGAAGCCAGGTCGGCACCGCGCCCAGCGTGACCATCTCGAACATCGCCTGGTCTTGCACCGCCTCGAACGAGTGCGCGACGGAGCCGAACGCACCGAGGTCGGCGTCGAGGAGGGTGCGGCCGAGCACCCCCAGGGTGAGCCCGGTCATCTCCTGAAGCACGTCGACCGGCTCGCCGCCCCGGTGTGCCCGCAGCCTGTCGACCAGCCCCGCCGCCTCCTCAACGACGGCCCCGGCCTGCTGGGCGATTCTCCTGTGCTGGAACGCCGGCTGGATCATCCGGCGCTGCTTGCGCCACAGCTCACCCTCGCTGGTCAGCAGCCCGTCTCCGAGGGCACGCCGCGCCTGGACCAGCCCGATTCCCTTGTGGTAGTTGCCGCTGTTGTCCGCCAGCACGTGCTTGGCGTGGTCGGGATGGTTGAAGAAGTAGAGCGTCTTGGGCCCGAGGGAGATGCGGACCGCGTCGCCGTACCGCTCCGCCGCCGATGTCATCAGCGCGAGCCGGTCCCGGGTCAGCTTTACGAACAGGCCCATCGCCGCCCTGCGCGGGGGCCCCGGCGGCACCGGGCGGCCGCCGCGTGCCAGGGATGACCTGTCTGGTACGGCCGCAGCACGCCGTCTGGTGAGACTCATGCCGTCACCTCGCTCCGATCTGGGGTGATCTGACGAAACCTGCCGTGGAAGAACAGCAGGGCATCCTGGTCGTCCCGCTGTTCCATGGAGAGCACTTTTCCGACGAAGATCGAGTGGTCACCGCCGTCGTAGGTGCGCCACAGCTCGCACTCGAAACGCGCGAGCGTCCCTCCGAGCAGTGGCGCACCGGTGAGCGGCCCGGGCATCCAGTCGACGGTGTCGAACTGGGCGATTCCCAGGCTTCGCCAGCGGTTGGAGAAATGCCGGGCCAGGAACTCCTGGTGAGCGGCCAGGACGGACACCCCGAAGGCACCCTCCGCGGCGAGACAACCGTGCATGATCGCGCTGCGGTCGACGCAGACCAGCACGAGCGGCGGATCGAGCGAGACAGAGGTGAAGGAGTTCGCGGTCATGGCGTGCGGGCTGCCGCCGCCGACGGTCACCACGGTGACGCCGGTGGCGAACATCCCGAACGCTCCTCGTATCGCCTTCGGATCCGTCACCTCGTGGGACGGCTCAGGATTGACGCTCATGCTGATCTCCCCGGTTGGCCGGTCCTAGGACAGATATGGTTCGAGCGCGCGGGTCAGCGACTCGGGGACCCTGGCCGGGACGGTGCGGCTGTTCGGCCCTCGCATGCACGCGACCCGCTGCCTGCCCCGGGCGATCAGCGTCTCCCGCTCGCCCAGGTCGAGCCGGATGTAGTCGAAGCTGAACTCGAGCTGGGTCTGGGCGAGGTCGACCAGGCGCATCCTGATGGACAACTCGTCGAAGGCCGTGATCTCGGCGAAGAACTCGCAGTCGACCTTCAGCGTGAAAAGCTTCAGGTCCTCCTGCAGCTCGCCGAGCACGCCGGGCGCGTGGAGCTTCAGGAACATCTCCCGGCAGCGTCCCTGCCAGCGCAGGTAGTTGACGTAGTAGACGTTGCCGACGATGTTCGTCTCCTCGAAGCCGACCGTGTGCAGGTATTCGAAGTAGTTGCCCATCGCTAGGACCGCCCCTCGGTGAGGATCGCGAACACGACGGGCTCCCGGACTCCTCGCAGGGTCGTGACGAGCGTCGCGATCCGCAGGGCGCCCGAGGCGAAGACCGTCCATGCGTCCCGCCGCACCGGAGTCCAGGTGAGCGGGGCGCCCTGCGGGAGGCCCGCCTTCCGCAGGCACTCGACGGCGGTCCACACTCGGGTCGCCGCGGCGTCCAGGCTGCCGCCCAGCTCCGCGGCGACCAGCTCGGCGAGGGGGAAGTGCAAGCCGAGCAGCCCCTGCCACGTCTCCCCCGCCCTGTCGATCACGGGTTCGACGTCACAGCCGACCGTGCCCGTGGCCGCGACGCAGAGGGTCAGCCCCGCGCCGTGGGACGCCGAGATCGTCCCGCCTCCGTCGACCTCGGGCCGCCCGTCGGGGCGGTAACGGACCTCGGCCGGACGACCAAGGGCGCGTCCCGCGGCCACGGCGGTCAGTTCCCTGCGCTCGGCCGTGCCCTCCGTCCTGCCCGGCTCGACCGCGACCGCGACCCGCGCGCCGACCAGGTCCTCCAGCGTGCGCTCCAGGTAGGGGCCGAGCAGCGGCACAACCCAGGGACCCCGCCCGTCGCCCTTGCGCACGGCCCGCAGGCTCAGCCCCTCCCAGCGCTCGACGACCTCGCCCGTCCCGGTGCGCACGGCGATGTCGTAGATGTAGGTGTCGCCGTCGCGGTGCCGTTCCACCGCGCAGTAGCGCAGCTCGCCCGCCTCGGCCAGCGCGGCGCCACCGGGATGGACCCGTTCGATCCCCAGGGGCAGCAGCGTCGCGTCCGGCACGCAGACCTGGTTGCCGTGCATCAGCGCATCCCGCATGCCAGGGTCGCCGAGCAGCAGCTCGCCGGGCAGGAAGCCGGTGAACCAGTCCGGCGCGCCGACCACCGCGACGTCGGCGTCGACGTGTCTGGCGGCGGCCCTGTGGTAGCGGCGCAGGCGCTGGAAACGCTCGCCCTGGAACAGGACTCCGCCGTACAGGTCGGTCGCCGGGTCGAGCGGCACCGCAGGCAGGCCCCCGCCGCTCTGGTCGGGCGGGCCGCTCGGCACCGCCTCTCCCGAGAAGCGCAGCAGCGCCCTGAAGTGGTCGGCGCCGAAGCCGGTCTCCGCGCTGCGGATGGCCACCTCGACGCTGTCGTCATCGGTGACGGCCGCCGCGACCCGGATCGTGGTGGCGCCGTTCTGCGGCACCACGATGGGCCGTAGGAACTCGGCCCGCTCGATCGTCGGCAGCCCGGCGGTCCCGAGGGCCGCCACGGCCACCTGGGTCATCGCCTCCATGCCGAACACCGCGGGGAACAGCAGGTTGCCGTCGAGGTGGTGGTCGGCGAGATAGGGGTCGGTCCCGGCGTTCAGCTCGATCTCGGTGACCAGTTCGACGCCGTGGTAGCGGATCAGCGGCCTGTCGACGAAGCGCAGCAGCGGCAGCGGGGGCAGGTCGCGGCGGACGGTTTCGATGCCCTCGGTGCGCCCGCTGATCACCACGACGGCAGGTGCGTCGGGGTCGGCGACCAGCCGCCGCATGATCTGCACGCCCTGGTCGGGTGTGATGGGGGTGACGCCGTCGCGGGCCAGCGCCTCGACGACGGCAAGCCGCTCCCCCATGCCCACACCGGACCAGACCGACCACTCCATGCAGAGGCTGCGGCACCCGGGATGCCGCAGGGCGACCTCCTCGGTGAGGCTCGCCAGCCACTCGTTCGCGGTGGCGTAGTGCGCCTCCCCGCGCAGCCCGACCCTGCCGATGATGCTGCCGAACGTCACGAGCAGGCGCAGCGTCCCCGGGTCGACCGCGTCGAGCACGGCCCGCAGACCGTCGATCTTGGGGGCGAAGGTACGGCGGAACGCGGCCATGTCCAGGCCGGTGAGCGCGCCTGGCTCGTTGCGTCCCGCGCCGTGCAGCACCGCGGTGACCGGTCCCGTCTCCCGGGTCGCCTCCGCGACCGCGCCACGCACCTGTTCCGGGTCGGTGACGTCGGCCCTGGCGTATCTGACGCTCACCCCGGTGTCCGCCATCCGCCGCAGGTTGGCCGCCAGTTCCCCGTCCTGCGCGGGATCGGAGCGGCCCAGGACGAGGAGTCCGGCGCCGCTGTCGGAGGCCAGTGCCAGCGCGCACTCCGCGGTGATGCCCTTGCCGCCGCCGGTCACCAGGAGCACGTCCGTGCCGTCGAGCGGCCGGACGACGCGGGCGGGCCGTACCGGCATCGCGCGCAGGGTCGGCACCCGGCGCACGCCGGCGTCGTCGTAGTGGGCCTCGGCGTAGCGCGTGGTCGCCGCGACCTCGTCCACGACCCAGCCGACCGCCCGTTCCGTCACCGGCACGTGCACGATGGTCGTGCGCAGGTGGGGAGCCTCGAGGGACAGCGTCTTGGCCATGCCTGCCGCGCCCCGGCCGTGTTGCACCAGGACGAACCGGCTGCCCGGCCCGCTCGCAAGGGCCGCCTTCGCGCCCAGCAGGGCGTGTTCCAGGTCCTGTTCCGCGCACTCGGGAGGCAGGCACACCAGGACGCCCGCGCCGACGCCGACGTTTTCGAGTTCCCGGCGCAGCGACTCGGCGAACGGGTGGCCGCCGGTCGTGTGGAGCCGCCACCGGCCGTTGTCCTCGCGCCCGCGAGCGGCGGGCAGCGGCAGCTCGTCGAGGTCGAGGGAGAAGGGCCTGGCCCACGCGGCGGCGCCGGTCACCGTCGTGGCCGGGCCGTCGCCGGTGGCCTGGCCGGTCTCGGCCAGCGTTTCGAGAGCCTCCGCGAGTTCGAGCACGGTCGCCGTGGCGAAGTTGGTCGGTGCCTGGGCCGAGGACAGGCCCAGACGCTGGGCCGCCTGGTTGACGATCTGCCCAACCGTGATCGAGCTCAGGTGGAGGTCGTCGAGCAGGTGGCTGTCGCCCCGCACCATGTCCATCGGCAGTTCGGCGCGCTCGGCCGCGAGACGCCGCAGCAGGTCGACGGCTGTCTCGCGCGAGCCGTTCCCGTCGTCCCGCGGTGGGAGCGGGCCGACGGTTTCGGTGCGCCGCGCGGCGGCGCTGAGCCGGATCTTGGGCCCCTTCTCGCAGGGGTTCTCGAAGAAGGTGAACTCCGCACCAACCTCCAGCGGCCGGACCAGCCGTCCGTGGAAGAGCGCCTCGTGCACGACCGGGACCCCGGCCACGTAGGCTGCGGCGACCACCCGCAGCAGCCCGGCCAGCGACTCGTCGTCGGTGTCCAGCGCGACGGCGGGCACGTCGGTCACCGCCCCGACCAGCCCGCTGAGCACCCGTCCCGGGCCAACCTCGACGAACAAATCGATGTCCTTGGCCGCCAGCTCGACCGCCTGGGCGAACAGCACCGGGTCGGTGATCTGCCTGCGCAGCAGCGCCGGGATGTCGGTGCCCGCGTCCAGGGCCTCCCCGGTGACCGTGGAGATGACCCGCAGCCCGACCTGGTCGAACCGCTCCGTGGCCAGCCGCGCGCCCAGAGCCTCCGCGGCGGGCGCGACGAGCGGCGAGTGGAAGGCGTGCGACACCTGCAGCGGGGTCCACTGCAGGCCCTCCGCGACGGCCCTGCGCCCCGCGGCCTGTACGGCGTCCGCGGGCCCCGCGATGACGGTCTGCCTGGGCCCGTTGTATCCGGCGATCACGACGGGCAGGCCCGCCGTCAGGACGGACACCGTGTCCGCGGACGTGGCGATGCCCGCCATGGTGCCGGAGGCGCTGTGCTCGGCCATGGTCCTGCCCCGCGCGGCGGCGACCCGCAGCAGGGTCTCCTCGTCCATCGCGCCCGCCCACTGCAGCGCGGACAGCTCGCCCAGGCTGTGACCGACCGCGACGCTCGCCTCGACGCCGAGGGTGGCCAGGGCGCGCAGGCCGGCCATCGAGCCGGTGACGATGCGCGGCTGGGCGACCGCGGTCGCGACCATGTCTCCGCCCGCGGGCAGCACCGCCTTGACATAGACCTCCTCGACCTCGGCGAAGCGCCTGCGCAGGGCGCCCCCGCTGGTGCCGCGCCCCGATCCCTGCCCGGGGAAGAGGTAGCCGATCCTGCCCGGCCCGCTCACGTGGCCGAGGAAGCAGCGGCCGTCCGCCGCGAACAGGGGGATCTCCCCGGTGTCGAGGGCCTCAAGCACGCGGCGCAGCCGCCGTTCCGCGTCCTCCGGAGAGGAGACGACGACGGCCGCCCGGTACGGCAGGCCGCGCAGCTCGCGTTGCAGCGTGGCCGCCAGATCGCCGAGCTGCGCGTACGACAGGGCGGGCACGAAGCCGACGATCCTGACCAGGCGCTCACGCAGCTCGGGCAGTGATCCTCCGTCGAGGAGCAGCAGTTCCACATCCTGTACCGAGGAGGCGAGCGCCCTGGTCCGGGTGTCGAGGGGGGCGCTCCTGCGCGGGCCCGCCTTCTCCAGCACCACGTGGGTGTTGATGCCGCCGAAGCCCATGGCGGTGACGCCCGCGCGCACCGGGACGCCGGTCGGCCACGGCTCTGCCTTGCGCAGCACCCGGAGCTGCGCCGTGTCCTCCTCGAGCAGCGGGTGGGGCTCGACGCAGCCCGTGGTCGGCGGCAGCACCTGGTGGTGCACCGCCATCACGGCCTTGATGAGCCCGGCGACCCCGGCCGCGGCCTTCGTGTGCCCGATCATTCCCTTGATCGAGCTGATCGCGGCCGGGGCGCCCGCGGGGCCCGCTGCCGCCTTGGCCTGTGACAGCGCCGTAAGCTCCGTCCTGTCACCGACCTCCGTGCCGGTGCCGTGGCCCTCGAACATGGCGACGGTCTCGATGCCGAAACCCGCTCGCTCGTACGCCCGCCGCAGCGCCAGCCGGTACCCGCCGACCTCCGGCCTGGTTATGCCGCCCCTGCCGTCGGAGGAGACGCCCCATCCGACGATGGTGGCGTAGACCCGGTGCCCGGTGTCCCTGGCGTCCTGCTCGCGCATCAGCACGACCATTCCGCAGCCCTCACCGGGCCAGAAGCCGTTCGACCTGCGGTCGTAGAGCCGCATCTCGCTCCTGGCCAGGGCTCCGGTCTTGGCGAAGCCCACGATCTCGAACGGGTCGATGGACAGGTCGACCCCGCCGGCGACGGCGACGTCGAGGTCGCCGTCGATGAGCGTTTTGGCCGCGGTGACCACGGACAGCAGCGAGGACGAGCAGGCGCCGTCGACCGTGTAGCCGCCTCCTTTGAGGTCGAAGTGGTTGCAGATCCGCCCGGCGATCGTGTTGGAGAGGCCGCCCGCGAGGGTGTCCTCGTCGGGGACGGGGAACGGGCTCTTGTAGCCGACCTCCAGGTCGTCGAGGAAGTTCGCCAGCGCGTCGTCGTCCCAGCCACGTTCCCTGAGCGCGAGAGCGACGGTGCGCCGCACGTACGGCCAGCGCAGGCGCATCAGGTTGGCCCTGGCGAACTCACCGGTGAGGGTGTTGCCGACGACCACGCCGGTGCGTTCCCTCGCCAGTCCCTCCGCGTCGGGGAAGCCTGCGTCCGCCAGGGCCAGCGCGGCCGTGTCGAGCGCGAGCCAGTGAGTGAGATCGGTCGAGCGGTAGGCGCTTCCAGCGATCTTGTAGCCGACCCGGTTGAACTCGTAGCCCTCGATGACCGCCGCGTTTCGCGCGTAGAAGCGGTCGGGGGCCGCGGGGTCGGCGTCCCAGTAGTCCTCGAGCCGCATCCGCGCGTCCGGCAGTCTGCGGAAGGCCCGGCGTCCCGCGAGGGTGTTCTCCCACAGCTCTCTCGGCGACGCGGCATCCGGGTAACGGCACGCCATGCCGACGATCGCGATCCTGGTCATACCGGGGCGACCTCCTTTCCGCTGCTCGGCAGGGCGGGGGCGTCCTGGGCGAGGGTTTCGCCGACCGTACGGCGTTCCTGGGCCTCGCGCTGCTCGCGCGCCCTGTCGACGAAGTAGAGCGACCACAGGAAGGCGCCGCGGATGAGGCAGACGGTCGCGGTGGCGAAGAAGATCCCATAGGGGATGTGCACCGCGGTGTAGAAGCCGTAGGTCAGGGCGACGCCGCCGCCGAAGACCATCTGCACCGCCGGTCTCGACGGGCTCGTGCCCGGGTCGGTGATCATGTAGTTGGTGAAGAGGATGAAGGCGACGCCGGTCATCGTGCCCAGCGCCCCGGCGATCGACGTGCCGAAGAACAGGCCACGGAGGACCGCCTGCAGGGCGAAGCCGCCGACCCAGGCGGCGATCAGCCACATCCGCCCGGTGAGCTTGCCGTTGATCATGCTGCCGCCGAGGACGATGATCGCCGGGACGAGCCAGTCGATCCAGGTGTCGACGTTCTCCGTGAAGTGGTACGGCGGCGCGATGCTGGCCCAGGGCAGGATCAACAGGATGACCGCGATGCCGAAGTTCGACGGGTTCATGAAGTGCCGCAGCCTGCCGCGCACCGGTGCCCGCAGCACCCACTTGGCGCCGACCGCGACGGTGACCCCGAAGATCATCACCAGGACCTGGTCGTTGACGTAGATCAGCATGTTCAGGGCGAGGCTGGTGATGTGCGCGGGGTAGAGGAACTCCATCAGGCCGCGCATGCCGTTGCCCGCGTAGCGTGGCGCGCGCCCCTCGCCTCTGGCCGAGACGTACTCCAGCGCGATCTCCACGGTGTAGCCGGTCGCCAGGGCGATGACGGGCCACAGCCACGGCTGCTCGAACCCCAGGAGGGTGTAGCCGATGATGTTGAAGACCGTGATCGACATCGCGAAGTTGCGCAACGCCATGGCGACCTTCGGGTCATGGCGCGGGGGGGTCGGCGTCCTGTCAGACATCTCGATCACTTCTCCTTGGCCTGCGAGCCGAGCTCGAGACAGTGCCGGCCCGGGCTCAGCTGAAGATCCTGGTCGTGTACCTGTCCGCTTCGATCACGCCAGCGCAGGTGCACCCGCACGGGGCCCGTGACGTCCCGGCCGAGCCCGATGTGCACGTCGCTGCTGCGCTTGCCGGAGTGGCCGCTGCCGCCGTCGACCCTGCCGAGGAGCTTGCGCCCGTCCGGCATCGTCACCGTGACCTGCGCGCCGGTCACCGGGGAGCCGGGAGCGGGCAGCGCTCCAGGGACCGGTTCGGCCGCGTGGGTGAGCTGCAGCCAGAGATAGGCGCCGGGTGACGGGCTCTGGTTGTGGTAGAAGACGGGTTCGGCCCACTGCCTGGCGACCGCGAAGTCGAGCCTGCCGTCGCCGTCCGCGTCACCGGTCGCGACGCCTCGCGTGGGCACCGGTATCGCCAGGCCCAGCTCCTTGGCCAGGTCGACGTACGTGCCGTCGGGGCACTTGACGAAGAAGTGCAGCGTCTGGGTTCCCGCGACGTCGTCGCCCGCGCGCACGTTCGGCCACCAGTAGGGGTTCTGCAGCAGCTCGTCGTTGGCGGTCGCCAGTTCCTGCAGCTGCGGCCACCGGTCGACCTCGCCCTTCACGAACCCGGTCGCCTGGACGATGCCGAGGTCGCCGCTGTTGTCGAAGTCGTCTATCTTGACGTCCCAGCCCCAGCCCGACCAGGCCGTGCGGGCCTGGGCGCTGCGGTCGACCCACGGCGCCTCGCCCCGGCTCAGCTTCGCGCGCAGGCTCGCCTTGTCCCCGGAGGTGGACATGAACTGGAGGTTGCTCTCCTCGATGCCGAACGACGTGGTGATGTTGCTGACGAACATGTCGTAGACGCCGTCGCCGTTGAGGTCGCCGAAGTCGAGGCCCATGCCCTTGAAGGAGTCGTGGCCGAGCGTCTTCGACTTGGGGATCAGCGGCGTGCGCACGCCCTCGACGAGCGAGAGCTTGATGTGGCCCGGCGTCGACCGGTTGTAGAACATCCTGTCGGGACCGAAGTCGTTGGCGAGGTACAGCTCGGGCAGCTGGTCGCCGTCGAGGTCGGTTGAGGCGGCGGCGAGCTCCCAGCCCTTCGAGGCCACCTCGGGCAGCACGTCGCCGAGTTTCTGGTAGGTGACCGAGGGCTGCGGGCTCGTTCCGGCTCCGGTCCAGCGGAAGAAGTAGTCCTCTCCGCCGTTGTGCGCGTTGGACATCGAGTGGTTCATGTGCACGACGCCGGTGCTCCTGGAGTCGAGCACCGCGCTCCGCGGAAAATAGTTGCCGATGAAGATGTCGTCGTGCCCGTCGCCGTCGAAGTCGGCGACGGTCGCGGCGTTGGTGTTCCACTGCGGCCCGCTGTAGAGGCCGCCGGTCGCATTGGCCCCGGGCACCAGTTCGGTCGGCTGGTAGGCGTTCGCGTCGAGCCTGGTCGCGTCCGGCCTGGCGAGGTAGAGGATCGGCGTACGGCCCCACAGGTAGACCAGCAGGTCGAGACGGCCGTCCTCGTTGAAGTCGGCGGGGACGCAGCCCATGGGCGCGATGTGGTCGTTCATGGGGAGCGCGCCGGGGTCGAGCGCGAAGGGCGCGTACCTGTTCGCCTTCCCGCCGGGAGCTGGGGTGACCACGGTCTGGTCGATGCGCGGGTCGACGAGGCACAGGTCGTTGGACAGGCCGTCGCCGTCGAGGTCGTTCATCGCGATCGCCGCCCCGACCGAGGAGATCCACGCGTCGATGTGCGTGTAGTCGGGGTGCACCTTGCGGATCTCCTGCTGCTGGAAGCCGCCCGGCAGCGCGACGGACATCGGCGCGAAGGCGTACCTGCTCGCCATGCGGCCCGTCTCCGCGGCCGAGGGCGTGGGCAGGCGGGCCACCAGGAATGTGCTCACGATCAGCACGAGAGCGATGACTCCGGGCAGCTGCCTGCGCAGCCAGCCAACTGTCGCGGTCACGTCCTAACACCTCCCAAGGGATGCAAACTCGTTGGCGATGCGCTGCCGCCACACCTCGTAGGCCGGCGCATCACCCTGGACCGGCCCGTCGGGACGGGCCTTCTCGCTGATCCGCGCCGCCTGTTCCGGCGTCATGTCGCAGAAGACCCGGGTGGCGAGCAGCGTGTGCGGCCCCACGAGGCCGGCTCGCTGCCTGGCCTCCGCCGCGAACGCGCAGCCCTGCGCGACCTGGGGGCGGTGCCTGCCCGCGCGTTGCCAGAACGTCAGCAGCTCCCCCTCGTCCGCGCCGCCCGCGTAGCTGGCGGCCAGCCCGGCGCCCGCGTAAAGGTCGTTTCTGCGGGACTCGGGGAAGCCGTCGATCATCGTGGCGACGAGAGCGGCGTCCGCGCCGCCGACGAACCACATGGCCCGTCCGATGCCCTGGTCGACGGCGCGGTTGGCGTACCACCGGAAGCGGTCGGCCGTCCAGGGGAACGCGGGGTCGCGGAAATGCGCGTGGACGTACCGGCCGGTGCGAAAGTAGGCCTGGTGGAAGCCGTACCCGTCGAGTACGAGCCACCGCAGCAACGGGTCGTAGGCGGAGACATCGGGCCACCGGAACCTCGGCAGCCTGGCCATCGCCCATCCGACCCCGACGTAAACCATGTAGACGTGGTCGTCGCCGCGCCCCGCGAGGAACCCGTCAACCCGGCCACCGCCGGTGAACGGCAGCGCGTCGAGGACGGCGAAGCCCATCCCCGCGCCCTCGTAGGCGAAACCGCGGAATCGCTCGGGAATCGTCTCCAGACGTTGCTCGGCCTCGCGGATGGTGCGCGCCTCCGCGGCATAGGCGTAACCGGTCAGAAATGATTTCCCAATCGTTTCCAACAATTCTCTCGCAGCCGGACTTTTCTCATTGAAACCACGCGTCTCAAGTTTTGTGGCCGAGACGCTCGGTGTCAGAATGCGGCGCCTGAGCACCCTCAAAAAATTGGCCACCTGCTCCCTCACGCCCCTTTTTTGGATAGACTGGTCTCCTTAGGGTGATCTCTCGATAAATCTACACAATCAGCTCAACCCGCTGTCTACTTCAAACGTGCTCACGAAAATAAAAAAGAAACCTTCCAGTAAATGAGTTTCCCTTTCCCCGCATCGGGATATGACATAAAGATTTCGGCGGCATCAATTCCAAGAAAGGCCACATCGGTAAACGCGTAACCGGCATGCGGGCACGCCGCGGGGAGGGTGGGGGCGGTCAGCCGGGAAGGCGGTCCGCCAGGAAGAGGAGACGCGCGCGCACCCCTTGGCGCCACAGCTCGTACGCGGGCAGCCCGTCCGAGCCCCGATCGACGGCGGCGCCGTCCGCGAGCGCGACGGCGGCCTCGACGGACAGACCGGCCAGGATCCGGGCGGCGACCTGGGTGTGCGACGGTACGAAACCCGCGTAGTCGCGGGCCTTGGTCGCGAACACCGCGCCCTGGGCGAGCTCGGCCCTGTGCTCTGCCGCGTGCCTGCGCAGTGTGGCCAGGGCTTCCGGGCCGCATCCGCCCGCGAACGCCGCCGCCAGCCCGACCCCGCTCCACAGATCCGCCTGCCTGTGTCCGGCGAAGCGCCCGACCGCGGCAGCGACGTCGGCGACCTGGGCGCCGTGGATGAACCACAGGGCCCGCCCCACGCCCTGGTCGGCCGCCCTCAGGAAGTAGTCCGGCGAGCCCTCCCACGGGTAGGGCGAGGGCACCCGCTGCTCGTCGACCCAGCGCCCGGTGTCGAAGTAGGCGCGGTCGAAGCCGTACCCGTCGACCGCGAGCCAGCTCATCGCCGGGTACGGCGACCCGGCCAGGTCGGGGACCGCCTTGCGCCACAGCGGCCTCGGCAGCCGCGCCATCGCGAATCCGACCCCTATGTAGGTCAGGAAGATGTGCGGCCTGCCAGGCCCCAGCAGGAGGTCACGGGCACGGTGGCCACGGCCGCCGCTCATCGCGTCAAGGACGGTGAACGCCATCGTCGCGCCCTCGTACGCGAAACCACGCAGCTCGGCATCGACCATTTCGAGTCTGCGTTCGACCTCCCACTGGTCGTGCGCGTTGATTCCCCACTCGAATCCGCAGACAACCGACTGGGGAATAGCTTCAAGGTGTCGGGTCGCCTCCGATGGCGTGACCGGAAAACCTCGTCGAGCGAAAGTCACCTCGGCCAGGGACGGTGCCAGCAGAAGACTGCGCAGCGAACCGAAAATGGTCGGCATGAAACCTCCCCGCCCTCGGCCGGTGGCGACCGCTCAACCACCGGCTTGACCATTTCATGCTCACTTCCCGAACATCCTGACGCATCTTTTGAATTGCGCTGCTCCCGGCGGCGGTCGAGGTACGGCCCGGCACCGCGCGGCGCCGGCTCCCCGCGCCGCGCTACCGCCGCGTGGTCGCGAACTGGCCCGGGGAACGGCCCTCGCCCGCGGGCCCGCGATAGGCCTGGGCGATGTCCAGCCAGCGGTCGGCCTCGGCACCGGAGGCGGTGAGCGCGAGGTCGTCGCGGTGCCTGCGCCTGACGACCAGAAGGCAGAAGTCATGGGCGGGCCCGGTGACCCTCTGCTCCGCGTCCTGCGGGCCGAACACCCACAGCTCTCCGGAGGGCGAGGTGAGCTCGAAGCGGAACTCCTCTCGCGGCGGCGTCAGGCCCCGCGCCAGGTACCCGAACTCCTTGGTCAGCACGGCGAACCCGACCAGGTGCCTGATCCGGTCCGTCGGCTCCCGCCACACGCCGAGCGTGTCGGCGATGTCCTGGCCGTGCCCGAACAGCTCCATGTACCCCGCGCAGGCGAGGACGACGGGCGGCAGCGGCCTGACGAGCCAGGGCACCGTCTGCTCCTCGGGCACCGCGGCGAGCGCCGTGAGCGAGGCCTCGCGCGAGGCCTGCCAGTGAGCGAACAGCGTCTCCGGCGGATCGCCGAGATGTTCCGCCAGAGCGGCGTTCACCGCCCCGTTGAAGTCCTTGCCCGCCTCGGCCACCCGGGCGTTGAACGTTTCCGGATCCGACGCCGCCAGGCCCGCCAGGCGGAAGACGAAGACCAGGTGGGCGATCTGGTGCTTGATGGTCCATCCGGGGGCGGGGGTCGGCAGCGCCCACCGGTCCGCGCCGAGGCCGGCGACCAGGCGGTCAAGTTCCTCGGCTTCCGCGGTCACATCGGAGATCACGTCCTGCAACTGGGTCACGAATCTGTCCTCTCGCAGGGGAAACGGGGTTCCCGGATGCCTCATTCGTTCGGGCGCCCGGCGACCGGCCGTTCCCGCGGCCCGAGCGGCGGCACTTTCGATGAGGTCCGTCCGTCCCGCGGAGGGTGGCGTCGGGCGTTTGCAGACGCGCCACGCCGTGAAGGGCACGCGCCCACCGCTCCCGCGCGGCGATCGTCGTCCACGCGGAAGCCCGTGGCCGGGTCCGTCCACGGCGCCGGCGGACGCGCAGGCCGCGGACGGCAGCGCGTTGTGACCAAGCATGCATCGGCGCGGATCGGCTGTCTTCTCTCCCCGTGCTCTCCCTTCCCCGGGCGGGCCGTGAAAGTCCTCACGCGCCCTGCCCCGCAGGGGACGGGCTGATGAGTGGCAGATGAAGGATAAAACGCGCCCCGTGAGAAGATTCGTTCTGGACAAGAAGGGTGCCGTGGTGGGCGTGGGCGATGTCGCGGGCGATGGCCAGTCCCAGTCCGGTGCCGCCGTGGTCACGGCTGCGGGCGGTGTCCAGGCGGGTGAAGCGCTGGAAGATGTGGTCACGCTCGGCTTCGGGGACTCCCGGACCGTCGTCAGTGACGCTGAGCTCCGCCCCACCGCTGGTGCGGCGGACCCGCACCACGATGATGTGCGCGGCGTGGCGCTGGGCGTTGTCGAGCAGGTTGTGCAGAATCCGACAGATCTGCGAGGGGACGACATCGACCATCACACCGGGCCGCACATCCAGGCGTACCTCGTGGCGGTCGCCGGTACGGCTGCGGATTTCGGCTTCGGCGAGTTCGGCCAGGTCGATGTGCTTAAAGGCGGTAGGCGGGACGCCGTCGAGCCGGGCCAGCAGCATCAGGTCGTCCATGATGGCCTGGAGCCGGTTCACATCGCGCAGCGCATGGTCGATCAGCTCGCCCAGGTGGGTCTGGTCGGGATGCAACTGCGCTTCCTCCAACTGTGCACGCAGTCCGGCAAGCGGGGTGCGCAGCTCGTGGGAGGCGTCGGTGGTGAATCGCTGCTGGAGTTCGAGTGACTGTTGCAGCGACGCGGTGGCGCGTTCCAGTTCCAGCGAGATGGCGCGCTCGTGGGTGTAGCGGCGGGCGTTGTCGATGCACACCGCCGCGCGGCTGACCAACCCCTCGGCCAGGGAGACATCATCGTCCTCGAACGGATCGGACGCCTGCCACCGCGTGAACGTCACCGCCCCCAGCACCCTGTCCTGGGCCAGCAACGGCACCGCGATGACCGAGGATGCCGGTTCTCCGATCACCTGCACCGGCCGAGCGCCGCCCGAGTCCGGCCAGAGCACCGTCTCCCCTCTCGCCAGACAGCGCGACTGCTGGGAGAAGGCGAGGTAGTGCACCGGCTCGCCCGCGGCAACCGGGCTCACGTTCTCCTGGACGCCCTGGACGGCGACCCGGCGCAGGCCGCCGGTGAACGCTGCGGGCTCCTCACCGCGCACGACGCCCTCGCTGAGATCAACGGTCACCAGGTCGGCGAACCGCGAGACGGTCACCTCGGCGAGTTCCTCGGCCGTCCGCACCACGTCGAGGGTCTGACCGATGTTCATGGCGGCCTCGCACAGCAACCTCAGGCGCTTGCGCGCCGCGGTGGCGAGCCTGCCGACCTCCGGTTCACCAAAGAGGAACAGCCACGGATCGATGGGCGTGGACGCCTCCCGCAGGGAGCCGGACGGCGGCCACGTCTCGTCCTCCTCGCCCATGCCGGGCCATGCGTTGCCCGCCGCCGGGAGGCGGTCTGCGCCGGGTGCGGTGCTCGCAAAATTGCCACCGCCTGCGGCGCTGTCGTTGACGACAAGATCCCCGTTCGGGGCGTTCTGGTTGTGCGCGACGGTCACCAGTGGGGCCGCCAACCGGCCCAACCGATCGCATGGTGACGTGACGAGGTCGTCGGCGAGGGACCGCCACCGGCCGCCCTGGATCCGGACCTGCGCCACGACGCCGACCATACCGGCGAGTTCGGGCCCAGGCAGGCAGCGCAGTGTGGCGTTGCGACCGTGGGACAGGGGGACCTCGACAGCCGCTCGCTGCCCGTGCGCGATCAGCTCGGCGGCCTTCTCCTCCAGTGCGAGACGATCGCCGAAGGGGAGATCACGGAGCAGCGAGTCGGCCTCCTGCGCGGGCAGGAGGTCGGGCAGGTCCGCGGTTCGCAGGTATGCGTCGAGCAGGGCGCGCTCCTGTGCGGTGCTCTGTTCCAGGAGCCGTTGTTCGATGGCCTCGGCCACCTGACGGGCGAGCAGGCTCATCGCCGGATGCACGTGTTTGTTCAGGCACGCGATCGTCACCACACCGCGCGCGTGCCCGGTGAGCGGGTCGAGAATCGGGACACCGGTGGCGGTGAACGACTGCATGCACCCGGCCAGATGCTCGAAGCCTGCTACCTGCACCAACCGCTTCTCCCGCAGGGGAGTGCCTGCGGCGTTGGTCCCGAGGAGTGCTTCGGTGTACTCCACGCCCGGGACGTGATGCGTGCGGTCGAGCGCTCTCCTCAGCGGCGGATCACTCTCATAGCGCTGCAGCATCCTGGCCTGCTCATCGCTGAGGAGCAGAGCCGTGCCCGTGTCCGCGATCGCGACCTGGAACCGCTCCAACACCGGTCGGGCCACCCGGGCGAGGGCGCAGTCCTCGTCGACCTCAACCGGATCGGCGAATTCGAGTCGCTCCGGGATGAGCCCGAGCTCCTGGCACCTGCGCCACGACTTCAAGATGGCAGGCCGAACATCCTCCCCTGTCGACTGCCCCCCGAAGAACCGCTCGAAGATCCGCTCGGTGCGTACGGCCATGTTGATCCCCCGAAACCTGCGACCGACGTCGTTCCTGACGCACCTCTCCAAGGTTAAATGGCTGGCATATAAAGCAAACCGCCACAAATTTCAAAATAAGGCCAGGTCAGCGGCAATTTTTGCCCGGGCGTTCGCTGCTCGCGGCGGTCGGCATGGCCGGTGCCGTTGAGGACGAAAACCGCGCGACTTTGAGGCGAGAGCAAGCGGCTGGGGCGCCGTTATCAGTGCAACTCAAAGCCATATCATTGCCATTTCGTTACCAGATTTTAAGGAGTCTTCTCTTGGCAACGGGCTTCCCCGCCCTGCCGGGGCGTCCGTCAGCGGCAGAGCGGGTCGTACGGCATGTCAGGAAAGTAGCGACCCCATTCGGCGCCGGTGATCCTGGGGTAGGCGATGTCGCAGACCAGGGCGGCGACGCGCTCCGGGTCCGTCTCCCACATGCGGGCGGTGCGGTCATGGCTTCCGGTGGCCAGGGTGTGGCCGTCCGGCGCGAACGCGAGCGCGTGGATCTGGTGGCCGGTGTGACCGGTGAGGGTCGCCAGCTCCATGGGCCTGCTCGGGTCCGCGGTGTCCCACAGCTGGACGGTGCTGTCGGCCCCTGCCGTCGCCAGGACGCGGCCGCCCGAGCCGAACGCCACCGCGTTCACGGTGTCGGTGTGCCTGGTCAAGGTGGCCAGGGCGCGAGGGTTGCGCAGATCGCCGACGTCCCACAGCCGGGCGGTGCGGTCGAAGCCCGAGGTGGCCAGGGTGCGCCCTTCTGGGCTGAAGGCCACCGAGTTGACGCCGTCGGTGTGGCCGGACAGCAGCGCGACCTGACGGGGGTGCAGCGGCCGTGAGACGTCCCAGAGTCGCACCGTGCGGTCCCAGCTCGCGGTGGCGAGGACGCGGTCCCCCTGGCCGAACGCGACCGAGTTGATGCCGTCGGTGTGGCCTGGCAGCAGCGCGACCCGGCGGGGGCTGCGCGGCCGTGAGACGTCCCACAGCCGCACCTCGCGATCGAGGCCTCCGGTGGCCAGGAGGCGGTCCCCCTGGCCGAACGCGACCGTGTTCACGTGGTCGGTGTATCCCCTGAGGGTCGACAGCAGGGTTGGGTGCGGCAGATCCGTGACGTCCCACAGCCGGGCAGTGCGGTCGAGGCTCGCGGTCGCCAGGAGACGGCCGTTGCGGCTGAAGGCCACCCCGCAGACCGGGCCGTCGTGGCCGATGACCTCACCAACCTTCTTGTAGTGGAGGGGGTCCGTGACGTCCCAGAGGCGTACCGTGTGGTCCCAGCCCGCGGTGGCGAGGGCATGGCCGTCCGGGCTGAACGCCACCGCGCAGACCGAGTCGCGGTGCGCCGTGAGAACGGGCCCGGGAAGGTCCCAGATCCAGATGGTGTGGTCGTCGCTGGCGCTCGCCAGGCTTCGTCCGCCGGGACCGAAGGCCACCGAGACGACGCCGCCTACCTGGCCGGTCAGAACGGCGGGCTCCTCCGAGTCTGCGGGGTCGCCGACGTCCCACAGCCGGACGGAACGGTCGAGGCTCGCGGTGGCCAGACCGCGCCCATCGGGGCTGAAAGCCACCGAGCGGACGACGTCACTGTGGCCACGGAGAACCCGCGTCCCGCGGGCCAGGCGGGGATCGCCGGTGTCCCACAGGCGCACCGTGTGGTCCTGGCTGGTGCTGGCGAGGGTACGGCCGTCCTGACTGAACGCCACCCAGACGGCCGGCGCCGTATGGCCGGTGAGAACGCGCAGCCCGGTGGGGCGATGCGGGTCGGTGACGTCCCACAGGCGCACCTCGTGGTCCCAGCCCGCCGTCGCCAGAGTCCGGCCCCGGGGGTCGAAGGCGACCGAGATGACCGCGTCGCTGTGGCCGGTGAGGCTGGCCAGCGGCCGGGGACGGTACGGGTCCGCGACGTCCCATAGGCGCGCGGTGCGGTCAGTGCTCGCGCTGGCCAGGACACGCCCGTCAGGGCTGAACGCGACCGCGTTCACGTCGCCGTTGTGACCGGTCAGAGCGGCCAGTTCCCGGGGGTGGAGCGGGTCGGCGACGCTCCAGAGCCGCACGGTGCGGTCCCAGCCCGCGCTGGCCAGGAAGCGCCCGTCAGGGCTGAAGACGACCGCGTTCACGTTGGCGGTGTGGCCGGTGAGAACGGTTGGCCCGCCAGGGGTGTGCGGGGCGGTGAGGTTCCACAGGCGCACGGTGCGGTCCCGGCTCGCGCTGGCCAGGAAGCGCCCGTCGGGGCTGAAGGCGACCGTGTTCACGTTGTCGGTGTGCCCGGTGAGCCGGGTGGCGTACGGCGCGGCGAACGTGCTGAGCAGGGCGCCTCTGGCCTCCGTCGTGGGGACGAGACGGTAGGCCGCGAGGCCGAGTTGCGCGGCCAGGGCGGGATTGGTCTCGCGCAGCGCGGCGGCCTCGCCCGCGGCCTTCTGGGAGACGGCGATGTTGCGCTGCCGAGTGGCGGTCCCGTTGGCGTCCGCGGCGTAGACGACGGCGGTGACCGCGAGGACGAGCAGGACGGTGAGCGCCGCGACGAGCTGGCGCAGGCGGCGGGTGTGCAGCCTGCCCGCGTTCTGCTCGGCGGCCCGCGCCGACAGGCTGGCGTCGAGGAAGTCGCGCTCCCTGGGGGTGAGCGCGGCGTCGCTCGTCTCGATCCAGCTCTGTGCCTGGGCCAGCCGGACCCCTCTGTAGAGGGCTCCCGGGTCACGGCCGAGCGACTCCCAGGCGTCGGTCGCCTCGGTGAGCCTGCGGTGGACGCGCAGGCCCTCCCTGTCCTCGGCCAGCCAGTCGCGCAGCCGGGGCCAGGCGCCGATCAGGGCCTCGTGGGAGATCTCGACGCTGTCGCGGTCGAGTGTGAGAAGCCGCGCACCGGCCAGGCGCTCCAGGACCGTCGAGGTGTCGGGGTCGCCGGTGTCGAGCTCGCGCCGGAATATGCGGCGTTTGGTGTCCTCTGTGCCCTCACCCAGGGCGGTGAGACGCTGGAACAGGTTTTTGACCAGCCGCTGCTGGTGGGGATCGAGGGTGGCGTAGAGCGACTCCGCCGTCTGGGCGAGGGCTCCGTGCAGACCTCCGGCCGCCTGGAACCCGGCGAGGGTCATGGCGTTCCCTCGGCGCCTGCGCCAGGTCTCCAGCAGGGCGTGTGACAGCAGGGGCAGCACCCCGACCCGCCCGTTCACCTGGGCCACCAGGGTGGTCAGCAGCGAGGTCTCCACGGCGCAGCCCGCCCGGACCGCGGGCTGGACGATGGCCCTGCGCAGTTCGTCCGTGGTCATGGGACCCATCGCCATCTGGGCGTCGCCGAAGGCGGAGACCAGGTCCGGGTAACGGGTGCAGTGAGCGTAGAAGTCCGCGCGCACTCCCAGCACGACCCGGCAGCGGCTGTTCTTCGCCTGGGCGACCGCGATCAGCGCCTCGATGAAGCGGACGCGCTCGAGCTCGTCATCGCAGAGAGTGAAGATCTCCTCGAACTGGTCGACCACGATCAACATGTCGGCCTGCGCGGGCTGGCCCGCGAGTGCGTGCCGTACGATCCGGTTCAGGGTGCGCGGGTCGTGCACGAGCTCGTCGCGGAGCCGCCCCGGCGCGCCGCCCGTGACGCGGGCGAGCTGGATGGCACACTCCTCCAGGGGGGAGGGGCCAGGAGTAAAGAGCACGACGGGCCCGTCTCCGCCCTCGGCCCGCCGCCAGGGCAGCAGACCGGCGCGCAGCAGCGACGACTTCCCCGCTCCCGAGGTTCCGAAGACCGCGACCAGCCGCTGCCGCGAAAGCCGGGTCACCAGTTCCTCGACAAGCCGTTCCCTGCCGAAGAACCGGTCGGCGTCCTCCCGCTGGAACGCCGCGAGACCCACGTACGGTGGATCCCCCTCGTCGGCGGCGGAGTCCGCGGCCTGCGAGGCGTCCGTTCCCGCGAGCTCGGCGGCCACGACGTGCCAGTGCCTCTCCCATTCGGCGACGTCACCTCCGCAGGCGTCGACGTACGCCAGAGTCACCGCCAGGCTCGGCAGCTTCCTGCCCGCCGCCGCGCCGGAAAGCGTTGCCACCGAATAGTGGGCGCGACCGGCCAGTGTCCTGTAGGGCGGGCTCCCCGCCTTCTCCCTCAGCTTGCGCAGATCGGCCGCGAATCGCAGCAAAACGCCGTCTCCCGCGTCCAGTGGTCGTTCACCACGTGGCAGCGCCTCCACCCCCTCGGTACCGGTTCCTTAACAGCCCTTCCGGGCATGGGAAACACCGGCCGGCAAAAACCCTTCGGGCCAGTCGGCGATGGAACTTGCCCGGAGATTGTTACACATGCGTTCGTATGTCGAAAGTGAATTAGACGCCCGCCCTGAGCACGGGCTTCTTCGAATCTGACTCGGAGTAAACTCGCCGTGACTACACCGGCACATCCACGGCGACCACGCGTCAGGACCCTGCTCCACGCCATTTCGCCCATCCGTTTCCCTCGTAGAGAACGCCCTCAACGCGGCACGAACCAAGGCCGATATCCCCATTCAGGATGTTCTAAAATGCTTTTTCGGGTGTCACCGTAAGAAATACGGGAAGAAAAGAGGGCAAAACTCCGCGGATTTACCGGAGAGGTTCTTCGCATCCCCGCCGGCGTCCACAACACTGGTTGCTGCCCTCAAGTGGCCTCGGACGCGGCCCGGCCCGCGGTCACGGGGGTACGCCACGGGACGCCGACGCCCGCGAATGGCCGTAGCACGGCCCCGCAGGACGTACGTTAAAACGCACAGGTGTTTGCCCTGCCGGCTCCATGAAGGATGTGATCGCCGTGACGGCCTCCGCCGAGGACAACGTGCTGATCTTGGCCGACGACGATGACGACGTCCCCAGCGCCCTGGTGACGGTCGCGGGCGCGACCTCCGACCCGGTCAAGGACTACCTCAAGCAGATCGGCAGGGTCCCCCTGCTCAACGCCCAGCAGGAGGTCGAGCTGGCCAAGCGCATCGAGGCCGGCCTGTTCGCCGAGGAGCAGCTGGGCATCGACGGTGACCGGCTGCCCGTCGACGTCCGCGCCGAGCTTGAGTGGATCGCCGAGGACGGCCACCGGGCCAAGGACCACCTGCTCGAGGCCAACCTGCGCCTGGTGGTCTCGCTGGCCAAGCGCTACACCGGCCGCGGCATGCTCTTCCTTGACCTGATCCAGGAGGGCAACCTGGGCCTGATCCGCGCGGTCGAGAAGTTCGACTACACCAAGGGTTTCAAGTTCTCCACCTACGCCACCTGGTGGATCAAGCAGGCGATCACCCGCGCCATGGCCGACCAGGCGCGAACCATCCGCATCCCGGTCCACATGGTCGAAGTGATCAACAAGCTGGCCAGGCTGCACCGGCAGATGCTGTCCGACCTCGGCCGCGAGCCGACCCCCGCCGAACTCGCGGTCGAGTTGGAGATGACTCCGGAGAAGGTCGTCGAGATCCAGCGGTACGGCCGCGAGCCGATCTCGCTGCACAGCCCACTCGGCACGGAGGGCGACAGCGAGTTCGGCGACCTCATCGAGGACTCTGAGGCGATCACCCCGGACGACGCGGTGGTGTTCAGCCTGCTGCAGGAGCAGTTGCAGGCCGTTCTGTCGGGGCTCTCCGAGCGCGAGGCCGGGGTGATGTCGATGCGGTTCGGACTCGTCGACGGCCAGCCGAAGACGCTGGACGAGATCGGCAAGGTCTACGGGGTGACGCGCGAGCGGATCCGGCAGATCGAGTCGAAGACCATGACCAAGCTGCGCCACCCGTCCAGGTCCCAGGCCCTGCGCGACTATCTGAGCTGACTCCGTATCCCGCGGCCCCGCCCCGCGGGGCCGTCCTGGCTGCCGTCCTGGCTATCGTGTGAGACCGTCGAAGGCGACCTGAAGGTGGCGGGGGCCGCGCAGAACCGGATTGGGCCGGTACGGCGGCGGGTCGTCCACGAGCCTGGGGTTGCTGAGCCTGCGGGCGATCTCGGTCAGCGCGATCTGCGTCTCCAACCGGGCCAACGGCGCGCCGAAGCAATAGTGGATGCCGTTGCCGAAACCGAGGTGCTGGTTGTCACGGCGTTCGGGATCGAAACTGTCCGGATCGTCGAAGCGTCTGGGGTCCCGGTTCCCCGAGGCGAGGACGAGCCAGATCGGCGCTCCCTTGGGGATGACGGCGCCCGCGATGTCGATATCGGCGAGGGCCGTGCGCTGGGGCAGCAGTTGCACCGGCGGCTCGTAGCGCAGTAGTTCCTCGACGAGCGGGACGGCCAGGCCCGGGTCGCCCTTCAGCCTGTTGAGAACCTCCGGGTGGCGCAGCAGGGTCAGCGTCCCGTTGGTGATGAGGTTGACCGTGGTCTCGTGACCGGCGATGAGAAGCAGGACGGCGGTCGTGACCAGCTCGACCAGTGACAGCCGCTCCTCGGGCACCCGCTCGGTGACCATCGCGGACAGCAGGTCGTCGCCGGGCGCCCGACGGTGCTCCTCGATGAGCTCGGCGAGGTAGCGTCCCAGCTCGAACCGGGCCTGCTGGGCGGCGCGCTGCCGTTCCCGCGGATCCTGCGCGGGGTCAGGGTCGAGGCCCGCGACGACCTGGTCGGCCCAGATGTGGAAGCGTGCCTCGTCCTCGTGCGGCACACCGAGGAGCCTGCAGATGACCATCACCGGGAAGGGGTAGGCGAAGTCGTCCACGATGTCGGCCTGGTCGCGGCCCTCGAAGGCGTCGAGCAGGCCCGCGACCATCCGGGCGAGCTCGGCGCGCATGTCGTGAATCCGCCTCGGGCTGTGCGGCGGCCCGAACGGCCGCATCGCCAGCCTGCGCAGCCGGTCGTGCTCGGGCGGGTCGAGCCTGATGAAGCTGGGCGGCAGGTTCGCGTCCTCCTCGGGCTCGACCAGCGGGCCGCCTCCCGCCTGGGGGTCGCGGTTGCGCGCGTCCGAACTGATCCGCGGGTCGTGCAGCAGGCTGTGGATCTCCCAGTAGGTGCTGACCGCGTACGTCCCGTCCTCCTGGCGTGCCACCGGCGTCCTGCGGAGCTCGGTGTACAGGGGGTAGGGATCGGCACGGCTGGCGTAGTCGGTGATCTGCCGCAGCAGGGTACTCGGCGTCATGACGGAGTCCTCGAAGGTGGTCGGCCGGAACCGCTCGTCGTCAGACACGGGCCGGGGTGAACTGGAGCCTGCGCTCGCTGGGCGAGTAGCCGCTCAGCGTCACGGTCGGTCCGTGGGTCGGCAGGGAGGGATCGGGGAAGTCGGCGGGAATCGGCCGCGCGCCCTCCGGGCGCCTGTCGGCGTTGGTGAAGGCCGGAGGGAACGGCGCCGCCGACTCGATCAGCCTGCGGTAGAAACTGAGCCACCTGGCCTGGTCGAAGGTGACCGCGGCGATGACGCGGCCCTGGAACCCGTACGCCGCGACGAAGCGGTTCTCTTCGAGCGACCCCTGCGTGACGACGAGCTCCTCCCCCATCGGCGGGACGCCGATCGACTTGATGTTGACGCCGAACTGGGCGGACCAGAAGGCCGGGACCCACAGGTGCGGGCGCCGTTCGAGCCCGGTGCTGATCATGTTGTGGGCGGCCACCTCGGCCTGCTCGACCGCGTTTCCCCAGTGCTCCAGGGAGAGGAACTGGTAGCCGAAGAGCGGATGGGGGGACCGGGCGACGTCACCGGCGACGAAGACGTCGTCGGTGACGATGCCGTGGACGTCGAAGGCGCGGCACCCGGCGTCGCAGGCGATTCCCCTCGGCCCCGCGGCGAGCCCGGATCCGGCGAGCCACTCGGTGTTGCGCATCGCGCCGAGCCCGATCACCGCGACGTCGACGTCGAGCGCGGTTCCGTCGGACAGGTGGGCGCGCCTGAGCCGTCCCGCCATGTCGCCTTCGAGCGAGGTCACCGTGATGCCGCAGCGCAGGTCGACGCCGTGATCACGCTGCAGCCGCGCCGCGACCGCGCCGACGACCCCGCCGAGCGCCCCGACGAGGGGGGCGGGGCCGCGCTCGGCGACCGTGACCTCCAAGCCTCGCTCGCGGCAGGCGGAAGCGATCTCGGAGCCGGTGAACCCGGCGCCGACGACGAGCACCCTGCGGGGGCCCGCGGCCAGGTGCCGGTTGAGTCCGGCCGCGTCGTCGCTGGTGCGCAGGACGAAGACCCCGTCGAGGGCGGCCTCCGTCTCCTTGAACCACGGTCTGGCGCGGGCGCCGGTCGCGATCAGCAGGCGGTCGAACTCGACCTCGTCGCCGTCCGCGAGGCGGACCCGTTTCTCGGCCAGGTCCAGTCCGGTGGCGGCGACCCCGAGCCGCCAGCGCGCGTCGAGCCTCCGGCGTCGCGGCAGCGCGGTCTCGTCCGCCGCCGTCCGGCCCAGCAGGACCTGCTTGGACAGGGGCGGCCTGTCGTACGGATCGTGCGGCTCGTCGCCGATCATGGTCAGCGAACCGGTGAAGCCTTCCTCACGCAGCGTCTCCGCGCCGCGCAGCCCCGCCAGGGAGGCGCCGACGACGACCACCCGCCCCTCTCGCCTGAACGCCTGCGCGGCCGTGTCAGCGGGCATGGGTCTCCGCCTTCCCCGTCTCCTCGCCGATCAGGTCGACGGTGATGGCCTGCACCGGGCAGGCGGCTGCGGCTCTCCTGACCTGCTGGTGCCGCGCCTCGTCCGCGAGAGGGTCGTACATCAGGGCTTCCTCACCGTGCATGGTGAAGACGTCCGGTGCCAGGAAGGCGCACTGGGCGTATCCCTCGCACCTGTTGAGATCGACGACAAGCCTCACCGGAACCCTTGTCCCTTCGACGTCCCTTCGACGGGCACGGCCATCAGGTGCTGCTCAGCCTAGGTCGATGACCAGGGAAAACAACATCCGCAATCGCCGTGTTGCGGCTTTTGGCGCTGTCTTTGCCGTCATCCGCACCCGGGGACGGGCTTGCCGAGGGCCAGAGCGTAGGCGTCGCGGAGCAGGGCGGACAACGCTCCGTCGTCCTGTGCCTGGTTGACGGTCGCCACGACCGAGACCTTGCGCGCGGGAGAGTAGGCCGCGACGGCGCCCCAGGCCCCGGGGTGGAACCACAGAACCTCGCCGTTCGCCGCGAGGCGTTCGATGCCGATCCCGTAGGTCCCCTTGCTCTGCGGGGTCGCGGTCAGCATGACGCGCAGCGTCGCGGGGTCGTGGAACACCTTGCCCTCGAACAGCGCGCGGAAGAACGTGGTCAGGTCGGCGACGGTGCTGACCAGGCCACCGCCCGCGAAGGTGTCGAAGGTGGGGTTCCAGTTCCCGGTGTCGACGGAGCCGAGGTAGGCGTGCGAGACCGGCGCCCCGCGGTGCTTCTCCCAGTGCTCGAGGTAGGTTCCGCGCAGCCCGAGCGGGTCGAGCAGGAGCGAGCGGTAGGCGCGGTGCAGGGGCTGATGGGTGACCTTCTCGATGATGTATCCGGCCAGGATGTAGCCGGTGTCCGAGTAGTGGTAGCCCTCGCCCGGCTTGAAGTACGGCTTGCCGCGGGTGACCGCCCAGTCGACCAGTTCCGCCGGTGTCCAGGTCTTGCGAGGGTGCGCCCCGACGTAGGCGGCCCAGTCCTCGGCGGTCGCGTAGTCGTACAGGCCCGCGGTGTGGTCGAGCAGCTGCCGCACGGTGATCTGCGCGCCGTACGACCTGCCCTTGATCACGTGCACCCGCTCGACCAGGCGGGGGTCGAGGTACTTGCCGATCCGGTCGTCGAGCCGCAGCTTGTGCTGCTCGGCGAGCTTGAGCACGGTGGCGGCTGTGAAGGTCTTGGTGACGCTGGCCGCGCGGAAGGCGTCCGAGGGCCGCATGTCCCGGCCGCCGAGCTGGAACTTGCCTCCGGCGCCGGTGAAGGTGACCCCCGGTCCCCGGACGTCGAGGATGACGCCGGGGACCGGCGGCTTCGCGGTCCTGCCGACGAGGCACGCGAACCCGGGATCGGAGGCGGCGGCGGGATTCGCCGTCGTGAGGCTCAGGCACAGAGCGGTGGCGGCGGCGGTCACAGCCGCGGCCACGGTTCTGCCGAACGGACGCATCAGGAAACCTCCAGGGAATCGATGATCGGCGGGGCCGTACGGCCGAGCCGGGCCCTGACCGCGTACGCCAGCAGCGTCACGGCCAGGATGACGAGGACGCCGAGCACGATGGGCCCGACGCCGGGAGAGGTGGTGACGGCGAGCAGCGCGGCGCCGAGCAGCGCGAGCACGGCCCAGCTCAGCCACGGGTGACCCCACATTCGGACCTGCAGCGTCGCGGGGTCGGTGCGGGCGCGCAGGCGCAGCTGGCTCACCGCGATGAACAGGTACAGGATCAGCGTGAGCAGGCCGGAGGCGTTCAGCAGGAAGCTGAAGATCTCGTCGGGGCTGAGCAGGCCCGCGACGGCCACGATCACGAGCGCGAGGCCGCTGCCCGCCAGGATCGCGGGGGCGGGCACGCCCGAGGGCCGCACCCGGGCCAGCGCGGCGGGCGCGTCCCCGCGCTCGGCCAGGGACATCAGCATCCGCGACGAGCCGTAGATCCCCGCGTTCAGGATCGACAGCACCGCGACCAGGACGACCGCGGTCATCAGGCCGCTCGCGCCGGGGATGCCGAAGGCTCCGATGGCCGCGGCGAAGGGACTGTCCTCCCCGTTCGCCGGGACCTTGTTCCACGGCACGACCGCGACGATCAGGAAGATCGAGCCGACGTAGAAGGCCAGCACGCGCCACACGACCCTGACGGTCGCCCTCGCGACCTCCCTGGCGGGCTCGTCCGACTCGGCGGCGGCGATCGTGACGATCTCTGCACCGAAGTAGGAGAAGATCACCGTCACCAGCGCGGCCAGGACCGCGGGCCAGCCGTGCGGGGCGAACCCCCCGTGGCCGGTCAGCGCGGACAGGCCGACCCCGCCGTGCGGCCACAGCCCGACGAGATACAGCACGCCCACGGCCAGGAATCCGACGACGAGGGTGACCTTCACCGAGGCCAGCCAGAACTCGGTCTCGCCGAACACCCTCACCGAGACCAGGTTCGCCGCGGTGAGGACGAGCAGCAGGACGGGTGCCCCCAGCCACACCGGCAGGCCGGGGACGACGCCCGAGGCCAGCCTGGCACCGGCGACCGACTCGAACGCGATCACCGCGACCGCGAAGTACCAGTAGCTCCAGCCGACGAGGAATCCCGCCCAGCGGCCCAGGGCCAGTTCCGCGTACCGGGAGAACGATCCGGTCGTGGGGTGCGCCGCGGCCATCTCCCCGAGCATCCGCATCACCAGGACGACGATCACGCCGCCCACGGCGTAGGCGACGATCGAGGCGGGCCCCGCCATGGAGATCACCGCACCGCTGCTGACGAAGAGGCCCGCGCCGATGACGCCGCCTAGACCGATCATTGTCATGTGCCGCCGCCGCAGTCCGCGGCGGAGCGCTGTCTCGCCTTGCGCCATCGAGGCTCCTTGGTTTCGTGGCCCCCGAGCCGGTTTTCGGGCATGGAAGATCCAGGCGCGGAGAAGCGCCCGGCGGCCTGCCGCCGCGGTCGGCGACGGAGGCGGATTCGGAAGGTGAGCGGAGGTGTGTGGAGGTGACAGGGAGTTGGCGGGATCGACGGACGTCGTCGGGGCGGCCGGGAGGGTGGGCCGGGATCAGGCGCCCCGGAAGCCCGCGTCCCGCTTCTCGGCGAAGGCGTGCAGCCCCTCCTCGAGGTCGTCGCTGCGCAGGCAGGCGACGGACCCCTCGATCTCCAGGGCGAGCACGCCTTCCAGGTCCAGCTCCCAGGTCCTGCGCATGTGCTGTTTGATCAGCCCGACCGGGACGGGCGCGGCCGCCCCGATGGTCTCCGCCAGCGCGACGGCGGCGGCGAGCAGGTCCTCGCCGGGGACGACGCGGCTGACCAGTCCGGCGGCGAGCGCCTCGGCGGCGCCGATCCGCTCTCCCGACAGCAGCAGGTCGATCGCCCTGCCGTGCCCGACCAGGCGGGGCAGGAAGTACAGGACGCCGTTGGTCGGGTACAGCCCGCGACGCACCTCCATGAAGGCGAACTCCGCCTCCGAGGCCGCGATCCTCAGGTCGCTGGCTATCGCCAACTCGGCGCCGACCCCGACGGCGATCCCGTTCACCGCGGATATGACGGTCTTCGGGTAGCTCACCAGCCGCCTCGTGACGTCCTGGAAGTTCTCGACGCTCGCGGCCAGGTCCGCCTCGGCCGTACCGCGCAGGCGATCTCTGGTCTCGGCCAGGTCGACGCCTGCGGAGAAGGCGCGCCCGTGACCGGTGAGGACCACCGCCCGTATCGTCTCGTCCCGTTCCGCCGCGTCGAGGGCCGCGCCGAGCTCGGCGAACGTCCGGTCCCTGAAGGCGTTCAGCACCTCGGGACGGTCGAAGGTGATCACCAACGTCGCGCCGCTGCGGGCCGTCCTGATGTCGGGCGCGCCCTCCTGCCCTTCCTGCGCGCCGCCCGTCACACGGCCGGGGACCTCACGCTCGCCGGCCTCCTGCGGCTGCCCGGTCATACGGTCTCCTCCATCGCGTCGTACTCGTTGTCACGTCCTGAGGGCAGCAGATGCTTGGCGATCCGCTCGGACGGGGTCATGGGGAACTCCTCGACGTACTCCACGAAACGCGGCACCTTGAACCCGGCGAGCCTCTGGCGCACGAACGCGACCAGTTCCTGTGGCGGCACGGCCACGGCGACCTGGACGAAGGCCTTGACCTCCTCGCCTCGCAGTTCGTCCGGCACCGCGACGACCGCCGCGGCGCGGACGGCCGGGTGCCTGGCGAGAACCGCCTCGACCTCGGCGGCGGCGACGTTCTCACCACCGCGGCGGATCATGTCCTTGCGCCTGCCGACGAGGTGGAAGTAACCGCGCTCGTCCCTGTGCCCCAGGTCCCCGGTGTACAGCCTGCCGTCGCGGATCCGTTCCGCGGTCGCCTCGGGATCGTTCCAGTAGCCGAGCATCATCGGGCTGCCCTCGACGACGATCTCGCCGTCGACGATCTCGACACGCTTGCCGGGCACGGGAACGCCCGCCGCCCCGCTGCCGACGCAGGCGTCGTCGTCGGCGGGGACCGCGAGGTCGACCCCGGTCTCGGTCATGCCGTAGGCCTCCCGCCACGGCGCCCCCCAGCGCCGCTCGAAGGCGGCGTGCAGGTCGGGGACGATGCCGGAGCACAGCACCAGCCTGACGCGGTGGGCGCGGTCTCGCGGATCCTCCGGCTGTCTGAACAGGTAGACCGGCATGGTGCCGAGCAGGTAGAAGAACGTGACGCCCTCCTCGCGCGCCGAGCCCCAGAACGTCGAGGCGGAGAAGCGCGGCAGGATCACCAGGGGGATGCCCGCCATCAGGCACAGCACGGTGTTCCACTGCGGGTCCATGTAGGAGAAGGGCTGCGCGGTCAGATCGACGTCCGTCTCGCGCACCCCGACCAGTCCTGCTGCCACCTCCGCCAGGCGCAACCAGTACCCGTGGGTGAGCATGCATCCCTTGGGGAAGCCGGTCGTCCCCGAGGTGTACTGGAGATTCACGAGGTCGTCCTGGCCGATCTCCGGCAGCTCGAACGAGCACCGGGCCGCGGCCGACTCCGCGCCCGCGTCGAAAGCGCCGGGCACCGTCTGCCTCGCGGGCCCCGCGTCCGCCGGGTCGAGCAGCCCGACCTGGCCCACACCCGTGCCGAGGAGCGCCTGCGCGGCCTCCGCCGTACCCGCCAGCGCCAGCACGGCGCCCGAGTTCCCGATCACATGGGCGAGGTCGTCGCTGCGGTAGCCGATGTTGACCGGTACGGTGACCGCGCCGAGCTTGCCGACGGCCAGCCAGGCGACGGGGAAGCCGACACCGTTGGGGAGCATGACCGCCACCCGGTCGCCGCGGCCGACCCCGTGGGCGCGCAGCACGTTGGCCAGCCGGTTCGTCCGCTCCTCCATCTCGGCGACGGTCGTCGTGACACCCCCGAAACGGAACAACGGCCGCTCTCCCGCGGTCGTGGCCCGCTCTCTGAGCAGGTGACCGAGGCTGGCGGCGCTCATTCGCCGCTCCCGGTCGTGGGGGCTCCCCCCGCGGGATTCCGCGTGGCGAGGTCGAACATGATGGTCAGCTCGGCCGCGCACTCGGCGAGGTCGACCGCTCCCTCGTCGAAGACCCACTGGAGCATGACCCCGTCGATGGAGCCCTGGATCGTCGCGGCCAGCGTCCGGGGGGTGAAGCCCCGGAAGTCCCCCTCCTGCTGGCCCCTGCGCAGGATCGCCTCGAGGTGCCGTCTGCAGGGGTCGTAGGCGGTGGCGTTGAAGGCGCGCTTGGCGTCGACCGTGCCGAAGCTCCCCCAGATGTCGACCATCGCGACGAAGTTCTCGCGGTGCTCGGCCATGAACGCGAAGCTCGCCTCGATGTAGGCGCGGAGCTTGGCCGGGCAGCCGAGTTCCTGATCGACCCTGGCCCTGATGAACCGGTTCGACTCAGACAGCAGGGCGACGACGATCTCCTCGATCAGTTCGTCCCTGCCGTCGAAGTGGTAGGAGATCACGCTTTTGCTGATCCCCACCTCGTCGGCGATCCTGGCCAGCGACGCCTGCGCGAGTCCTCCGCTCGCGATCGTCGTGATCGCGCTGCGCACGATCTGACGCCTGCGTGCCTCCTCGATGAACGTGGACTTCTTCCTGCCCGGCGACTTCCGTCCATCCGGCGTAATTTTCGACCGCATGGCCTACATTTAGGCCGTATGGTCTTATCACCGCAAGGGGCCTGCGCGAACTCTCTGGTTTTCCCTACCGGCGCGAAGATGGTGCACCATGGATGATCTTCCCCCGCTCCGCCCTCGCGAGAGGGAGGTGCTCGCCCTCATGGCAGAGGGTTGCTCGAACGCCGAGGTCGCGGCACGGCTCCACCTGTCGGCAGGCGCCGTCGAGAAACACGTGTCCAACGTGTTCACCAAGCTGGGCCTGTCTCCGACCTCCACCGGGAACCGCCGCGTCCTGGCGGTCCTGCGCTACCTGGGTCACGGGGCCGTACCCGGCCCTCACGAACCGCGTTGAGCCGCACGGGCCGCGCCGTACTCACCACGGACCGCACGACAACCCTGCCACTTCGCCACCCGCGGGATGCTCCGCCCGCCGGGGAGGCGGGGAAACCCGTCAGGCTCGCGGGACGACGGACGGGCATCGGCGGCCACCGCCATCGTCACGGCGACCGCCCGTACGCGCCGTACGGGACGGCGCGTCACCCCGTCAGCCGGTCGACGTACCACTGGGGGTCATGCTGCCGGTAGAGGTCGGCTGCGGCGAGGGAGACTCACTCCCGCCCCCTCCGCCTCCACCACCGCCACCGCCGTGGGCCTTCAGCAGCAGCTCCAGGTGTCCCTGCACGATGGGCTTGGCCTCCGAGGCGAGCTTCTTGACCGCGGCGGAGGAGCCGTCCTGCAGCTCGCTGTTGATGTTGGAGAGCGTCTGACGGTGACCGGCGATCTGCGCCTTGAGCCAGACACTGTTGAAGGCCGCCCCGTTCAGCTTCTCCAGCTTGTTGAGCGCGGCGCGCTGCCTGGGCCCCGGCTGCTGCGGAAGCTCGACACCGGCCTGCTGGGCCACCTTCTTGACGGCCGCGTCTATCTTGAGGTGGTCGTTGACCAGTTTCCTGGCGATGATCCGTATGCTCTCGTCACTCGTCTTCTTCTCGGCGAGCCTGGACGCCAGGATCTCGGTCAGGTTGGACCGATGGGCCTGGGCCAGGAATTTTTTGTCCTGCTGGTTGAGATTGGGCTGGGCGAGGACACCGGTGACGGTGCCGCCGAGCACGACGAACGCGACGGCCAGCAGGACGATGATCCTTCGAATCATTGAAACCTCCGTCGATCAGCTCTTGAAGGGTAATTAGGACTTTCTTCCCATATGCACCGATATTCACCTAAATAGCAACAGTTATCTGCAAACGCTGTCAAAAGTTCTATAGAGAAGCGAGCGACCCGACAACTCCACACGGAGCCCTTGATCACCAAGTTGTGGCCCCAGGCAGACCAGGGCATTGCCACACCCCCACATGTCCGGATAAATAAGGCGAAGAACTACATATGCGGGCGTACCATCCGACCTTTTTCCCGGGCGCCGTCGAGGAGGGACATGGCTGATCCGTCGCGGAAACGCGCAGGAGAGCCAGGACCGGAGCTCATCTCAACGCGGGAGGACTTCGCCCGCGAGCTCACCGCGATCAGGGAGAGAAGCGGCCTGACGGTCCGCGAGGTGGCCAGGCGCGCCGGAATCCCCGAAAGCACCGCGGAGGGTTACTTCACCGGGCGTCAGCTGCCGCCCCTGGAGCCCGTCTGGCCGCTGCTCGCCTTCCTCAACGCGTGCGGGGTGACCGCCCCGGCCGCCACGGAGCTGTGGGGGCTGGCGCTGCGCCGCGTGTGGCAGACGTGGCAGACGCCCAGCACCGCCCCCGTGGCCCCTCAGGCTCCCCCCTATCTCCCGCCGATTCCCCCCTACCGCGGCCTGGCCCGCTTCGAGTCCGGGGACGCCCGGTGGTTCCACGGCAGGGACGGCCTCATCCGGCTCCTGACAGACCGGGTCACCGCCAAGGCGGGCGGCGGATTCGTGACGGTGGTCGGCCCATCGGGAGCGGGGAAGTCCTCGCTGATACGGGCGGGACTGATCCCCGCGCTCGGTCACGAGGCGGAGAGCCGGGGCCGTACGGCTCCGCGAACGCTGCTGATGACGCCGGGCGCGCGTCCCCTCGCCGAGCTGGCCGCCTGCCTCGGCGTGGTCCGCGACACCTCCGGCCCCCGGGAGACCGTCCTCGTGGTCGACCAGTTCGAGGAGGTGTTCACCGCGTGCGCCGACGCGGGGGAACGCGCCGGATTCGTCTCCGCGCTGTGCGACCTACGGGAAACCGTCGTGGTCCTCGGGCTGCGCGCCGACTTCTACCCCCATGTGCTCAAGGACCCGCGCATGGCGGCCGCCTTCCTGGACGACCAGGTCACCGTCGGGCCGATGAACGAGGAAGAACTGCACCAGGCCATCACTGTCCCCGCGCGACAGGCGGACGTCACATTGGAGCCCGGCCTGGTCGAGCTGCTCCTGCGGGACCTGGCCGCGGTCTCCGGTGGTTCCCTCCGCGGGGCCGCTCCCGGCTCGGGGGCCCTGCCGCTGCTGTCGCACGCCCTGCTGAGCACGTGGCAGCGGGGCGGCGGAAAGCGGATGACCGTCGCCGACTACCAGGCCTGCGGAGGCGTCTCCGGCGCGGTCGCCACCACCGCGGAGGCGGTCTACGGAAGGCTGGACACCCCCCAGCGGCAGATCGCCCGGCAGTTGTTCGTCCGCCTGGTGCGGGTGCGAGAGGACACGGGCGCCGGCCGCCGCATGCTCTTCCCCGCACGACCGCCCGCCGACGACGATGCCGTACCCGCCGGATCCGCCCACGTGATCGGGGAGTTCGCCGGCCAGCGGCTCGTCACGGCCGGCGCGGAGACCCTGGAGATCAGCCACGACGCGCTGATCCACGCCTGGCCGAGGCTGCGCGCGTGGATCGATGCCGAGCTCACTGAACGGCTGACGAGCCGGAGCCTTGAGGACACCGCGTTCGCTTGGAGGTACCAGGGCGGCGATCCGGTCGCGCTGTACGGCGGCGCCCGTCTCTCCGCGGCCAGGGAGTGGGCGCGGGAGCCCGGTCACGAGATCACCGGGCACGCCCGTGACTTCCTCGACGCGAGCGTCCGGCGGGACAGGAGGCGGGGACGGCTCACGCGACAGGTCGTCGCGGGGCTGAGCGTCCTGCTCCTGCTGACCGCAGCCGCCGGAGTGGTCCTCTCCGTACGGCAGGCGGCCCAGGCCACGCGGGAGCGCGACAACGCGGCCTCCCGCATGCTCGCGGGACGAGCGCAACGGATCGGGGAGAAGGACGTCTCGCTGGCCGCACAGCTCAGCCTGGCGGCCTACCGGATCGCCCCGACCCCGGAGGGGCTGGCCGCCCTGCTCGCCTCCTCGGCGGCCCCGGACACGACCCGCATGCTCGGCTCGTCCCCGGGAACGCGCGCGGTCGCGCTGTCGCCGGACGGGCGTCTCCTCGCGGCGGGTGGGGACGATCACACCGTCCGCTTCTGGAGCCTGGGCGCGGCCGGCCACCCGGCGGCGCTCGGCGGTCCCCTGACCGTCGGCGGGGACACCGTCTACACGGTGGCCTTCAGCCCCAACGGACGCACCCTGGCCACAGGCACCGGCGACGCGAAGGTACGCCTGTGGGACGTCACCGACCCGCGCCGACCGCTCCCCCTCGGCGCCCCCCTGGTGGGCCCGTCCACGTGGATCTCCTCGGTGGCCTTCGGCCCCGATGGGCGCACTCTGGCCGCGGCGGGCGGCGAAAGCACCGTCTACCTGTGGGACGTCGCCGACCCCGCACAGGGCATCGGCGCCCCGACCCGCCTGGAGGGCGCCAAGAGGGCCGTGCGGAGCGTGGCGTTCGGCCCAGAGGGACGCGTGCTGGCCTGCGGTGACGACAACGGTGACGTCCTGCTGTGGAACGTCACCGACCCGCGCGCGCCGACCCGCCTTGGCACGGCCGTCACCGGCGCGGGCAAGATCGCATACGCGGTCGCCTTCAGCCGCGACGGGCGCGCCCTGGCCGTCGGCGACGCGGAAGGCCGCATCAAGCTGCGGGAGCTGACGGGGGCCACCTCGCACCCCGCACAGGACGACCCGATCTCGGTGTCGGCCAGTCTCGTCACCGCGCTCGCCTTCAGCCCCGACGGCGCCCTGCTGGCGATCGCCCGGGACGACGGCACCCTGCAGATCTGGGACCGCCTGCTGAGACGCGTCACCCAGTCCTTTCCCCATCCGGGTCAGGTGACCTCCGTCGTCTTCCATCCCGACGGCCAGTCGGTGATCACCGGTGCCGCCGACGGAGTGGCACGGCGATGGTCGCTGAGCGGGTCCACCCTGTCCGGCTTCACGAAAACGATCAACTTCGTGGCCTTCGGCCCGGAAGGCCGCACCCTGGCCGTCGGCAGCGACGACGCCCACCTGTGGGACCGGAGCAGACACCGCCTCGTCGCCACTCTGCCGAACGCCGGCGGCTACTCGGGGACGGCGGCATTCGGCGGCGACGGCCGTACCCTGGCGGTCTCCGGAGGAGACGGCACCCTGCGCCTGTGGACGGTCGCGGACCCGGCGCACCCGACCCCGGCGGCCCAGGCGTTCAAAGCCCATGACAGCACCGTCCGCGGCGTCGCGATCAGCGGGCGGAGCGGGCTGATGGCCACCGGCTCCGACGACATGGAGGTGCGCCTGTGGGACGTCGCGAACCCCGCGAAGCCGGTTCAGCTCGCCACCCTCACCGGGTTCACCTCGTCGGTCTACTCGGTGGCCTTCAGCCCGGACGGCCGCACGCTGGCTGCGGGAAGCCTCGACAAGACAATCCGCCTGTGGGACGTGAGCGCTCCCAGGAGCCCGGTCCCGCTCGGCGCCCCCCTGACGGGACCGCGCAGCAGCGTGGTCGCCGTGACCTTCGCCCCCGACGGACGCACTCTGGCGGCCAGCAGCGTTGATCGGTCTGTCTACCTGTGGGACGTCACCGACCCCAGGGCCGCGACCCTGCTGGGGAGCCCGCTGGGCATGTCCAGGGACTACGTCTACAGCCTGGCCTTCAGCCCGGACGGCCGCGCACTGGCCGCCGCCGGCGTGGACGGGAGCGTCTGGCTGTGGAACACGGCGGACCGCTCGCGGGCACGCCTCACCGCGGAGATCCCCACCGGGTTCGCCTCCCTGTACTCGGTGGCCTTCGCCCCTGACGGAAAGACGCTCGCCACCGGCGGGGCGGGCGGGGCCGTGTGGATCTGGGACACCGACCCGGAACGGGTCGCCGCCCGGATCTGCGCGACCTCCGGCGATCCGATCACCGCGCAGGAGTGGGCGCGCTACGTCCCCGACCTGCCGTACCGCGCCATCTGCCCGAAGGCCTCCTAGAACCTTTCACGATGATTCCCCGCACTGTGCCCCGACCCGTGCCTTCACATGCCCGAAGGTCTCCTAGGACCTTTCACGATCCTTGCCGAATCCGCGTCCCCCGTGGGACGGACTGGATCACCTGCCGGACGTCTTCCGGTCGTCCCGTCCGGGTCGGGCACCTCCCGGGAATAAGCGGACGAGGTGTACGGTTGCGATCCACATAAGTGGGCACTCCGTCCACTTTGGGAGGTGGCACCCTGGCCTGGCGGCGGAGACGAGACCGTCGCCCCCAGCGCCTCCCCGGAGCTCGTGAAGTGCCACTGACCCGGAAGGACACATGAGATGGACACGAGCAGTATCGGGATCGTCTTCGGCAGCCTGACACCGCCGGAGGAGCTGACCGACGGCGCGGCGCTGGCGGAGCGGCTCGGTTTCGGTGAGCTGTGGTTCTCCGAAGACTGTTTCTTCACCGGCGGCCTCTCCGGGCTGACGCAACTCCTCGCCGCGACCCGGACGGTGCCCGCCGGTCTCGGCCTGGCCAGCGTGATGACCAGGCATCCCGCGATCCTGGCCATGGAACTGGCCGGTCTGGCCCGGATGTACCCGGGACGCGGCCGCGCCGCCGTCGGGCTCGGCAACAGCCACTGGCTCCGGCAGATGGGCCTGCTGCCCGAGCGTCCGCTGACCGCGCTCACGCAGACCTTCGACGTCCTGCGTGAGCTCCTGAGCGGCGCCGCCGTCGACCGCCGGACGAGCACCCACGAGTTCTCCGGCGTCCGGCTCGAGTTCCCGCCGGAGCAGCCTCCGGAGCTGTGGATCGGCGCGGTCGGCGAGCGTGCGCTCCGCGCCGCGGGGGCCAGGGCCGACGGAGTCCTGCTGTCGGTTCTCGCGAGCCCCACCTACGTGGCCTGGGCCCGGGAACGGGTGGCCGCGGCGGGCAGGCGGGTGCCGATCACGGCGTTCGTCCTGGCGTCGGTCTCCGACGACGACCGGACGGCGCGGGACGCGGTACGGGACGCGGTCGGTTTCTTCCTCAGGGCGGAGTCGCACACGGCGCTGGTCGAGCAGTCGAAGCACGGCGCCGAGATCCGGGAGCGGATCGCGGCCCTGGCGGACGACGAGCCGCTCGCCGTCGAGGACGCCTGGATCGACGAGTTCGCGGTCGCCGGGGACCCTGCCCGGGTGAGAGGCCGGCTCAAGGAGCTGCTCGCCGCCGGAGCCGACTCCCTCGGTCTCTGGCTGTTCCCCCCGGACAGGCTCGCGGACCAGCTCCGGCGGATCGCGGACGAGGTGCTCCCGGTGACCGGCTGACCTGCCCGCCCCCGGTGTCGGCGCCGGTGTCGGCGCGCCCGCCCGAAGACCCCGGTCAGGCGTCACGGGGCGGGCGGCTCCGGTGAGGCTTCCTGACCGGGCGCGCAAGGAGGTGGCGAGATGGACGAGCCCGCGCCCGATACTGGTCTGGAACCCGACCGTCAGGACCGCCGCCTGCGCCGCCGCGGCGTCGGAGACCGCGCGCCGCGTGTCCTCCCACTCCTCGACGATCCGCCGGGCGCGGGGCAGGAGGACCTCCCCCGCCGGGGTCAGGACGACCGTCCTGCGGTCACGCTCGAACAGGGCGGCTTTGAGGGAGATCTCAAGGCGTCGGATCTGCTTGCTCAGCGCCGGCTGGGAGATGACGGCGATCGGCGTGCCGATGGCGGGACGGGGCGAGCGCACCGACGAGTACATCGACGCGATGCGCGCCCTGTGGACCCAGCGGGCACCGGCCTACCAGGGCCGGTACGTGGCGTTCGGCAACGTGGACGCCCACCCGAGGCCGGTCCGGGCGGACGGCCCCCGCATCGTGATCGGCGGTCACAGCCCCGCCGCCTTCCGGCGCGCGGTGTCCAGGGGCCACGGCTGGTTCGGCGTCGCGACCCCCGGTGAGCTGGCCGGTCACCTCGACGGGCTACGCAGAGCGGCCCAGGAGGTCGAGCGCCCCGCCGAGCTGGGGCGGCTGGAGATCAACGCCATGCAGATCCCCCCGGTCGACGCCGACACGGCCAGGCGGTACGCCGACCTCGGCGTCGACCGGCTTCTGGTCTACCCGCTGCCACTCGAGGACACGGCGGAGGTGGCCGCCTTCCTGGAACGTCACGCGGAACTGCCGCGCTGACCCGCCTCGCTTTCCGGGACCTGTCCCGCTTCGCTCCTGTGGGTCGGGCCGTGCGGGTCGGCGCAGTGGGCTTCCGCGCCGCCGATGGTGAGCAGCCCTGAGGGCGCATGGTCGACCTGCATCGTGGTGTGCTCGATGCCGTACTCGTCGTGGACCATCCGTTCAGCGGCGGCGCGCACGGCATGGCAGTCGGCTCCGGGCTCGACCAGGATGTGCGCGGACAGCGCCGCGTATCCCGAGGTGACCTCCCAGATGTGCAGGTCGTGGACCTCCACGACGTGGTCGAGCGCGGCGGTCCTCCTGCCTATCTCGGCCGGGTTCATCCCCGCGGGGGCGGCCTCCATGAAGACCCTGCCCGCGTCGCGGACCAGACCCCATCCCGCCTTGAGCATCAGCGCCGCCACGACGAGGGCGGCGACGGCGTCGGCCCTGCTCCAGCCGGTCAGCCAGACGACGGCCCCGGCCACGGTCGTCGCGATGAACGCGTAGAGGTCGTTGAGGATGTGCTGGAAGGCCCCCTCGACGTTGAGGCTCGACCGGTTGGCCCGGCTGAGCAGCCAGGTCGCGACGAGGTTGACCGCGATTCCGGCGAGGCCCGTCGCCACGACGTACACGCCCTCGACGTTGGGCGGCTCGATCAGCCGCCGGACGCCCTCATAGACGAAGTAGACGCTGAGCAGCAGCAAGGTGATGCCGTTGATCTGCGCTGAAACGATCTCCGCGCGTTTGAGGCCGTAGGTGAAGCCTCCCTGCGGGGGCCGGGCCGCGATCCGCATCGCGATCAGGGCGAAGACGATCGCGATGGCGTCGGTCAGCATGTGCCCGGCGTCGGAGACCAGCGCGAGCGAGCGGGCGGCGAGACCGATGATCACCTCGACCACCATGAAGCCCGCGATCAACACGAGCGCGCCGGTCAGGTAACGGCGGTCGGCCTCGGCGCTGACGGCGTGGCCATGACCGTGACCGTGGCCATGACCGTGGCCCTTCTCCCGGTCCCGCCCGTGGCCGGGGTCACCGCCCGCACCCCGGTTCCCGGCGACAGCATCAGACATCGCGGGATCCGCCTTCCCCGTGCCCGATGTGGGTGACAGCCAGGTCGAAGAGCATCCGCACGTGGGAGTCGGCGAGGCTGTAGTAGGCCATCCGCCCCGATCTGCGAACCTTCACCACCCGGTGCGCGCGCAGCAGCCGGAGCGCGTGCGAGGCGGCCGACATGCTCTGGCCCGTCGCCGCTGCGAGATCGCACACGCACATCTCGCCGCCCTCCAGCAGCGCCGCCATCAGCCGCAACCGCCCGGGATCGGCCAGCAGGCCGAAGACTTGGGCCAGGTCCTGCACCGCCTCCTCCGAAGGCAGGGCCTGACGGACCGAGGACACGCGTCCCGCGTCGACGACCGGAACCGAGCAGGTGTCCCGGTCCATCACCACAACACTTGAACGATCACTCATATGTTCAACTTAGCACGCTTGCGGCGAGGTCCCGCCGTACGGCACACCCCGGCCCGGCGGTCACCCGACGCCGGACACGAGGACCCGCACGACCACCTGGCCCATCGGGCGCACCGCATTCCCCCCGGAAATCCTCAGCCCAAGGATCCCGCCACCTACGGAACAATCACGGCTTTTCGGATAATCGGCCACACTTCAGAAGAAGGCGAAGTCACCGTCGCCACGCATCCAACGGACCGGCACCGGATCCTCACCGCGCACCGGACAGGCCCGTTGGCGACAATCACGTCCGGGCACCCGGCGCCGTTCACCTCGCTCGACGCCACGGACCTCGCGCCGCGGCACCGCGGGACACCACCCGGCGGACGCCCCGGCGAGGACGGATCCCCTTACCGGAGATATCGAGTTATGTCACGTTAACGATTATTTTTGTGCTGACAGTAAACCCCGGCATCCACCGCCACGTCGGTCTGACATGCGTACCACACGCCACTACGGCCGGACCGATTCCCGACATCAAATGATTCGTCGGAATTGCGCGTAATGCCTGCTTTTAACGACCGGGAGATTCGACGGCCGAGAGGACGCCGGTTTCCGTGACGGACCGGGAGCCCGCCCAGGAGCGGGGCACCCGTCCACTGGCACGCGAGATCGTTCCCGGTCAGATCAGGGGGTTCCCTCTGTCCGCGGACGCGGTCTGACATCGGATCGAAGAGAAAGTACAGATGTGAAGCGACTCCAGGCGAAGCCACGATTCATTCCGGCGGGAAGGGTCCTCGACCCGCTCGTCATCGGCAGCGAGCCGATGAAGCGTCCCGTCACCGGCGTGATCCCGGACGCGACCGGGAAGAGGCCGGACAGCGAGCTGGACGGCGCCGACCTGCCGGAACTGGCCGTCAGGGCGGCGTCCATCAGGGGAGACGCCCATCGCCACGACGGAGTCCCGCGCCGGGACGCGATGGGACTGTGGCAGATCGACGAGTCCCGGCTCCTCGCATGCGTCGCCGGAGGACTCGCGGACGACGCGCTGTCACACCTCGGATCGGCGGAGGCCTGCTCGGCCGCCCGCCGCAACCTGCTCAGCCTCCTGCGGCACGCGGAGGACGGGCTTCCGGCGGAGGACTTCTTCGGGGACGTCGCCCGCGATCTCACGGAGCGAGCCGAGCGTGAGGGAGTTCCCGCCGACACCCTGCGCACCACCCTCCTGACCGCGATCATCGACACCGACGAGCACCGCGCCCACGTGACACGGGTCGGCGACGGTACGGCGATGCTCCTGCGCGAAGGCGTCTGGACCCTCTGCCTGCCCGAGGAGACCGGGACACCCGCGCCCGGCACGCTCCCCGAGGACTCGAGCCGGGCCGAGAGCGCGATAGTGGATCTCCGGCGGGGCGACATGCTGCTGCTGTGCACCGGCGGTCTCGCCAGGCCGATGCGCGGCGAGCAGGTGAGCGAGCAGGTATCCGCCTGGTGGGCCCAGCCGACCGTCCCGTCCCTCCCCGAGTTCTTCTGGCAGCTCAGCTTCAGGGCCGAGGACCACGACGACGACCGCACCGCGATCTGCGCCTGGAGATGCTGAACGGCTCTCCCCGGTCGTGACCGCGTCCCCGGAAAGGTTCACCGGATCAGGCGCCGCCTGCAGGTCCCCGGCGGGATTCCCGATCCGGCCGTTACCGCGCGATCGAGGCCCGGCCCCGTTCCCTCGATGAGGGTGGAGGCCGGAGAGGGATTCCCCGGAGCCCCCGGCTAACCGGAAATATCCTCCGGTTAGCCGGGGTTTCCGTTGTCATGGCTGAAGACAACATCCGTGGCGTGGTCCGCGGCTCCGCCGAGGTCCCGCTGTCGATCCTGGAGCTGGCCGCCGTGGGGTCGGGAGTGACCCCGACGGAGACCTTGCGCGCGAGCACCGAGCTCGCCAGGCGGGCCGAGAAGTGGGGATACCACCGGATCTGGGTGGCCGAGCACCACGGCATGCCCTCCGTGGCCAGCTCCTCCCCCGCGGTGCTGATCGCCCATCTCGCCGCGGCGACCAGGACCATCCGGCTGGGATCCGGCGGCGTGATGCTGCCCAACCACGCCCCGTTGATCGTGGCCGAGCAGTTCGGCACCCTCCACGCCCTGCACCCCGGCCGCATCGACCTCGGACTCGGCAGGGCGCCGGGAACCGACCAGGCGACCGCCAGGGCGCTGCGCAGGCACGGCCTGGACGCCGACGACTTCCCCGAGCAGCTGGCCGAGCTGACCGCTTTCCTTGACGGGGCGTTCCCCGAGGGGCACCCCCTGCAGAAGGTCGTCGCCATCCCCAGGTCGCCCGAGTCGGGACGCCCGCCGATCTGGCTTCTCGGCTCCAGCGGCTTCAGCGCCCAGCTCGCCGGCATCCTCGGCCTGCCGTTCGCCTTCGCCCATCACTTCAGCGCGGCCAACACCCTTCCCGCCCTGGAGCTGTACCGGTCGTCCTTCCAGCCCTCCTCCGTGCTCGACCGGCCGTACGCGCTGATCGGGGTCTCCGCCGTCGCTGCGGACACCTCCGCGCGGGCCCTGCGCCTGGCCCGCCCCGGCGCGCTGTCCATGCTCAGGCTGCGCCGCGGTGCTCCCCAGCCGATCCCGACCCCCGAGGAGGCGGAGGCCTACCCGTACAGCGGGCTCGAGGAGGGCTTCGTCCAGGAGTACCTGTCCAACGTGGTCCTGGGAGACCCCGCCGAGGTCAGGGAAGGCCTCGACGCGCTGCGCAAGCGCACAGAGGCCGACGAGCTGATGATCACCACGCTGGTCCACGACCCCGCGGACAGGATCCGTTCCTACGAGCTGGTCGCCCAGGCGTACGGCCTTATCCCGAGCTCCTGACGGAACCCCGAGAACTCGGCGAACTCCGTTCGCTCCCTGGCCCTGAAGCGAATTTACCCAGGTCAGCCACACGAAGGATTCAGCGATCCGGCTCCCCCGGCTAGCGTCTGTGCCATGAGGCCCTTACGGCAACGGCACACGGGGGGAGCCGCGTGAACGACCTGCCGATCTGCCTGACCTGCGGCGTCCAGTACGCAGGCCCCCGCCAGGACTGCCCGATCTGTGAGGACGAGCGGCAGTACGTCGGCTGGCAGGGGCAGCGGTGGACGTCACTGGAGGAGCTGCGCGCGACGGGGCACAGACCGGTGGTCGCCGAGGAGGGACCAGGGGTCGTCGGTCTCGGCACCGACCCGGCGACGGCCATCGGCCAGCGCGCGCTGCTGGTCCGCGCCGCCGGAGGGAACGTGCTGTGGGACATGGTCACCCACTTCGACGACGACGTCGTCGAACGGATCCGGGCGCTCGGCGGGGTCAGGGCCATCGCGATCAGCCATCCGCACTTCTACGGGACGATGGTCGAGTGGGCGCACGCCTTCGACGCGCCGGTCTACATTCACGCGAAGGACCGCGAGTGGGTCGCGCGCCCCGACGACTCGATCGTGTTCTGGGAAGGCGAGACCCGTGAGATCGGGGACGGCCTGACCCTGATCAACGCGGGCGTGCACTTCGCCGGCGGACAGGTGCTGCACTGGCGCGACGGCTCCGAGGGCGAGGGCGCGTTGTTCTCCGGCGACATCCTGCAGGTGGTGCCCGACAGACGCTGGGTCGGCTTCATGTACAGCTACCCCAATCTGATCCCCGAGCGCCCCAGGACGATCCGCCGCGCCTTGTCGCTGCTGGCGCCGTACGGCTTCGACCGCGTCTACGGCGCCTGGTGGAAGCGGGTCGTGCACACCGACGGGGCCGCCGCCGTACGGCGCTCCGCGGAACGTCACCTCAGGTTCGCCCTGGACGAGGGCGACGATGCCGGGGAGAACTACCCGCCCGGCCCGGTGCCGGATCCGGTCGCGGGGCCGGGTCCGGGATCCCGCTCCGGCTCCTCGTAGTCGTAGTCGTAGTCGTAGTCGTCCACGTCGAGCGGCGCATGCTCCTCCGGCCAGTCGGCGGGTTCGATGAACTGGCGCACGGCGGTGCTGTCGAAGATCGAGGCGAAGGCACCGATCACCCCCTCTCCCAGCGGACGGAAGGCTTCGACCACGGCCTGGGTGTGCACGCCGACCTCCTGCAGCAGCTCCTCGACGAGGTGCGGCAGGGGCGGCGTCGGTAGCGCGAGCCGTGGCTTCGGCGGAGGTTGCTCCGGTGGTGCCCAGCGCATGGAGTCTTCACTGATGGCGAGCCACTCGTCGACGACTCCATCGATGGCGTCGAGCACGTGATCGGGATCGCTCGGCATGGCGTCTCCCCCCGTGTCCGGGATTCGATACCTCGACGGTACCGCGCCGAACCCGTGCGGGACAGGGCTTATGCCCCTACCGGAGCCACTCTCACCAGCGGATATGTCACCTCAGGACGGGATGAACCCCTGGAATAAGCCCTATGGAAAAGGGTAAGAGCCTTCCGCTGGCATCGTGGCGGGCCAGGCCGGGTCGTCCGCCGCAGTCGTCGTGCGAAGGGAAACGCCATGGCCAGACTGCGGGCGGGATCCGGCGTTCTGCGCCGTAAACCCATCGAGCACATCGAGGAGCCGGAGGGCGGCAAGAGCGAGCAGCTCACCCGCGTGCTCGGACTGTGGCAGCTGACCGCGATCGGGGTCGGCGGCATCATCGGGGCGGGCATCTTCACCCTCGCGGGCGCCGTCGCCAACGGCGTCGCCGGTCCCGCCGTCGTGATCTCGTTCCTGATCGCCGGAATCGCGAGCGCCGCGGCGGCGTTCTCCTACGCCGAGTTCGCCGGGCTCATCCCCAAGGCCGGGTCGGCCTACACCTACGGCTACGCGGTCCTGGGCGAGTTCGCGGGCTGGTTCATCGGCTGGGACCTGCTGCTGGAGTACACCGCGATCGTCGCGGTCGTGGCCATCGGCATCTCGGGCTACTTCTCGTTCCTGCTCGGCGACCTGGGCGTCCAGGTGCCCGCGTGGATGCTGGGGGCGCCGGGGACGGGCGAGGGGCACCGGGTCGACCTGTTCGCCGCCCTGCTGTGCCTGCTGATCGCCTACCTGCTGAACCTCGGCATGAAGAACGCGGCCAGGTTCGAGATGACGGTCGTCGGGCTGAAGGTCGCCGTGGTGCTGCTGGTCATCGTCGTCGGCTTCTTCCACATCAACACCGACAACTACACCCCCTTCTTCCCCTACGGCATCAGCGGCGCGTTCACCGGCGCGGCCACGGTGTTCTTCGCCGTCTTCGGCTACGACGCCATGAGCACGGCCGCCGAGGAGTCCAAGGACGCCCAGCGCCACATGCCGAAGGCGATCATCTACTCGCTCGGCATCTCGATGGTGCTGTACGTGCTGGCCTGCCTGGTGCTGACGGGCATGCAGAAGTACAGCGAGATCGACAAGGAGAGCGGGTTCTCCAGCGCGTTCAAGGCGGTCGGCCTGCAGGGCCTGGCGGACGTGATCGCGGTCGGGGCGATCGTCGGCATCCTCACCGTCATGTTCACGTTCATGCTCGGCGTGAGCCGCGTGTGGTTCTCGATGAGCCGTGACGGCCTGCTGCCCAAGTGGTTCGCCAAGACCCACCCCACCCGGCACGTGCCGACCCGGGTGACCTGGATCGTCGGCATCCTCTCCGCGTTCATCGCCGGGTTCCTGCCCATCGTGCAGGCGGCGGAGCTGACCAACATCGGCATCCTGCTCGCCTTCGTGGTCGTGTGCGCGGCGGTGATCGTGCTGCACTACCGGCGGCCCGACCTGCCGCGCACCTTCCGCTGCCCGGGGATGCCCGTGGTCCCGGCGGTCGGCATCGCCTTCTCGCTCTGGCTGATCACCTTCCTGCAGTGGGAGACGTGGGTACGTTTCGCGGTGTGGTTCGTGATCGGCCTGATCGTGTACTTCGGATACTCCTACCGGCACTCCGCCCTGGCCGGGAGCGAGCCCGCGGCGTACGGGGGCGGAGCGGCGGGCGACGGCTGAGAGCCACCCCCGCCGTCTCGACGAGCAGGCCGGGCGCCGCGTCCGCGAGTCCGCGGCTCACCCGAAGAAGAAGAGGGGCGTGGCCCGTGCCGGGCTCAGCGCACGAGCCTGTCGAGGCGGATCGGCAGGTCGCGGACCCGGACGCCGGTCGCGTGGTGCACCGCGTTCGCCACGGCGGCCGCGGTGCCGACGATGCCGATCTCCCCGATTCCCTTGGCCCCCATCGGATTGAGGTAAGGGTCGTCCTCCTCGACCCAGACCGCCTCGACGTCCCGCACGTCCGCGCAGGCCGCGACGTGATACTGGGCGAAGTCGTGGTTGAGGTAGTCGCCGAACTCATGGTCCATGACGCTCTCCTCGAGCAGCGCCATCGACAGGCCCATGGTCATGCCGCCGATGAACTGCGAGCGGGCGGTCTTCGGGTTGATGATCCGGCCCGCGGCGAACACGCCGAGCAGCCGCAGCACCCGGGTCTCCCCCGAGTCGGGGTCGACGCCGACCTCGGCGAACTGGGCGCCGAAGGCGTGCTGCGCGAAGCGCCGCTCAGCGCCGACCTCTCGCGTGGTGTCCGCGGCGGTTTCGAGGCCGCCCTGGGGCACCTCGCCGCCCCTCAGGTCCAGTTCCCCGACGAGTGCCTCGCAGGCCCTGACCACGGCCGTGCCCCACGAGGCCGTGCCCATCGAACCTCCGGCGAGCGAGGCGTCGGGCAGCGCGCTGTCGCCGATCTCCACGCGGACCCGCTCCGGCGAGGCGCGCAGCGTGTCGGCGGCGATCTGGGTCAGCACGGTCCTGGCGCCGGTGCCGATGTCGGCGGCGGCGATCCGTACGGTGAACGTGCCGTCGGGCTCGACGCGGGCGGTCGCCTGGGAGGGGCGGCGGTAGACCGGGTAGGTGGACGCCGCGACGCCGGTGCCGACCAGCAGGCCGTCCCTGAGCCTGATCCCCGGCGCCGGATCGCGTCCCGCCCAGCCGAACCTGCGCGCCCCCTCGCGCAGGCAGGCCACCAGGTTGCGCGAGCTGAACGGCAGGCCGCTCTCCGGGGCGGCGCCGGGCTCGTTGCGGATCCGCAGCTCGACCGGATCGATCCCGCAGGCGAAGGCCAGCTCGTCCAGCGCCGACTCCAGGGCGAACATGCCGGGGGCCTCCCCAGGCGCGCGCATCCAGGAGGGGGTCGGGACGTCGAGCCTGACCAGCCGGTGGGTGGTGCGCCGGTTGGGCGCGGCGTACATCATCCGGGTTGGCGTGGTGGTCTGCTCGGCGAACTCCCTGATCCTGGAGCTCTGCTCGAACGCGTCGTGGACGATCACGCTCAGCCGTCCCTCCACGTCCGCGCCGAGCCGTACCCGCTGGATCGTTGGGGTGCGGTAGCCGATCACCGCGAACATCTGCTGCCGGGTCACCGCGAGCTTGACGGGCCGCCCCGCGTGCTTGGCGGCGAGCGCGGCGAGCACGACCGGTGACAGGGGCGCCCCCTTCGACCCGAAGCCACCGCCCACGTGCGGGGAGATCACCCGGACGTTCGCGGGCGGCAGGCCGAACAGCGGCGCGATGATGTTGCGGACCGAGGGGGCGCCCTGGGTCGAGTCGTAGAGCGTCAGCCCGTCTCCGTCCCACACGGCGACCGTGGCGTGCGGCTCCATCGGATTGTTGTGCTCGGCGGGCGTGCTGTAGGTCTCGTCGACCACCACTTGGGCGTCGGCGAGCGCGGCGTCCGGATCGCCCTGTTCGGTGTCGGCGGGGTAGAACGGGTTGACCCGCTCCGGGCGGTACATCTCCGGGTGGTCGGCGCGCAACTCGACATCGTGCTCCTCGGCCTCGTACTCGACCCGCAGCAGCCTGGCCGCCTCCCTGGCGTTCTCCAGCGTCTCGGCGACCACGACCGCGATGTACTGGCCCCGGTAGGCGACCCTGCGTGACTGGAGCACCGACAGCTCGGCGTTCTCCGCGGGAGCCAGCCTGGGCGCGTTGCCGTGCCAGATGGCGGCGATCACGCCGGGAAGCTTGATCGCAGCATCGACGTCGACCGCGCGGATCTCGCCCCTGGCGACGGTTGCCTGCACCGGCACGGCGTACGCCAGATCGTCCGGGGAGTACTCGTAGGCGTACCTGGCCCGGCCCGTCACCTTCTCCAGGCCTTCGACCCGGTCCAACGCCGAGCCGACGTACGGCACGGCCGTGCTCGGCGCCGTGCTCGTCGCCGTGGTGGTCATGATGTCTCCACGAGGTCGATGAGAGTGCGTACCAGCACGTTGCGGGTCAGCGGGACCTTGAACGCGTTGTCCGCCAGCGGCCGCGCCGCGGCCAACTCGGCGTCCGCGGCCCTGGCGAACACTGCCTCCGTCGCGGCCGAGCCGCGCAGTGCCGCCTCGGCCGTCTCGGCCCGCCACGGCGCGTGGGCGACGCCGCCGAGCGCGATCCGGCAGTCGCGCACGACCCCGTCCGCCACGTCGAGGGCGGCGGCGACGGAGACGACGGCGAACGCGAACGACGCCCTGTCTCTGACCTTGCGGTAGCGCGACCTGGCCGCGAACGGCAGCGGCGGCACCTCGACCGCGGTGACCAGGTCCCCGGGGTCCAGCACGGTGTCACGGTCCGGCTCGTCGCCCGGCAGCCGGTGCAGCCCCGGCATGGGCACGGTGCGGGGGCCGTCGGCGCCCTCGACGTGGACGATCGCGCCGAGCGCGGTCAGGGCGACCGCCATGTCGGACGGGTGGGTGGCCACGCAGCTCTCCGAGTGGCCGATGATCGCCAGGTTGCGGTGGTCGCCCGCCCTGGCCGGGCATCCGGTGCCCGGCTGCCGCTTGTTACAGGGTTTCGTGACGTCCTGGAAGTAGGAGCAGCGGGTGCGCTGCAGCAGGTTGCCGCCGACGGTCGCCATGTTGCGGATCTGGCCGGAGGCTCCCGCGAGCACCGCCTGGGCGAGCATCGGGTGGCGGCGCCGTACGAGGGGGTCGGCGGCCAGGTCGCTGTTGCGCACGCCCGCGCCGATCAGCAGGGCGCCGTCCGCGCTCTCCTCGACCGCGCCGGAGGAGATCCTGCTGACGTCGACCAGGGTCTCAGGGACGGCTACGCCGAGGCGCATCAGGTCGACCAGGTTCGTGCCGCCCGCGAGGTACATGGTGTTGGGCCGCTCGGCGGACGCGGCGACCGCGGACGGCGCGTCCGCCGCCCGCAGGTAGGCGAAGGGTCTCACCGCGCCACCTCCCCGATGGCCGCGACGATGTTGACGTAGGCCCCGCAGCGGCACAGGTTGCCGCTCATGCGCTCGCGAATCTCGTCGTCGTCGAGCCTGATCCCGCCGCCGGGCGGAGCCCCGCGCCCTGTCCCTGCCCTGTCATCGCCCCTGTCACTGGCCCCGTCAGCGGCCCCGTCACCGGCCCTGCCGCCCGTGTCCCGGGTGACCGCGCTCGGCCATCCCGCCGCCGCCTCCGCCAGCATGCCGACCGCCGAGCAGAGCTGGCCGGGCGTGCAGTATCCGCACTGGAAGGCGTCGTGTTCGATGAACGCCGTCTGCAGCGGGTGCGGCCCGTCGTCGTCAGCCAGTCCCTCGACCGTGACGATCTCCCTGTCGTCCAGGGTCACCGTCAACGTCAGGCAGGACTTCACCCTCCGCCCGTCGACCAGCACCGTGCACGCCCCGCACTGCCCATGGTCGCAGCCCTTCTTCGCGCCGGTCAGGTCGAGCCGCTCCCGCAGCGTGTCCAGGAGCGTCTCACGGGTGTCCACGGTGAGCGGACAGCGATCCCCGTTGACCGAGACCCGGATGTCGACCGTGATCGGAGACGGCGCCGATGCCGTTGTCTCTGATCCTGTGATGTGCGCTTCAGGATTCACGGGCGCTCTCCTACCCACTCGTCCACCCCCTTATCTCCGGGTTGACCGACGAGCTTTTGACCATAGACCCAGCTAAATCCCCATATCCGCACGGATGTCTCCGGCCGCGCCGCCGTATGACGGCGCGGACCGCCACATGACGGCGCGGACCGCCACATGACGGCGCGGACCGCCACATGACGGCGCGGACCGCCACATGACGGCGCGGGCCGCCGGGGCGTGGGGGCGGGCGGGGACCGGGGCGGGCGGCGCGGATCCGGGGCTCAGCCCGCCGTCCACTCGGCCAGCGTCCGCTGCGCCACCGCGAAGGCGGCGTTGGCCGCGGGCACCCCGCAGTAGATCGCGGTCTGGAGCAGGACCTCCTTGATCTCATCGGGAGTGAGCCCGTTGCGCAGGGCCGCGCGGACGTGCATGGCCAGCTCGTCCAGGTGTCCGCCGGCGACGAGCGCGGTCAGCGTGACGCAGCTGCGGGCCCGGCGGTCGAGACCGGGCCGGTTCCAGATCTCATCCCAGGCGTAACGGGTGATGAGGTCCTGGAAGTCGCGGGTGAAGTCGGTGGTCGCGGCCACCGCGCGGTCGACGTGCGCGTCGCCGAGAACCTGCCGCCGGGTCCGCGTTCCCTCGGTCCCGCCGTCGTCGCGGAGGTGGCGGGTGATCGCGGCGGTGACCGTCCCGGGCCGCTCGACGTTCGCCAGGTGGGCCGCTCCCCGCACCACCGTGAGCAGCGCGCCCGGGATGCCCTCGGCCAGGGTGACGGCGTGGCTGACGGGTGTGGCGGGGTCGTCCGCGCCCGCGACGACGAGGGTCGGCGCGGTGATGGCCCCGAGCCCTCCGGTGAGGTCGTAGGCCGCGATGGCCTCACAGCAGGCGGCGTACGACTCGGGGTCGGTGCCGTACGGCATCCGCAGCACCCTGCTGATCGCCTCCGCCTCGCCCGCGTCGTGGCCCTCGGCGCCGGGGAGGTCCTTCGCCCGGTGAGAGGTGAACCAGCGGGCGGGCAGGACGTCGGCGAGCGGCTTCATGCCGTCCCGCCGTACAGCCTCGGCACGCTCGAGCCACGGCTCCGGCTCCCCGAAGCGGGCGGAGGTGCAGCACAGCACCAGATGGCTCACCCGCTCGGGAACCCGGGCGGCGACGGTGGCCGCGACCGCGCCGCCGAGGGAGATCCCGCCGATCGCGAACCTCTCCTCACCGGCCAGTTCCCCGATCAGACCGAGTACGGCGTCCGCGAGCAAGCCGACGGTCACCTCGGTCGCGGGCGCCGAGCCGCCATGGCCGGGCAGGTCGTAGCGGAGCACCCGCCACGAGGCGGCCAGCGCCTCGAGCTGCGGCTCCCAGACGTCCATCGTGGTGCCCAGGGAGGGCCCGAGCACGAGGAGCGGCGCCCAGGCGGGGCCGTCGAGACGGTGGCTGAGCTTCAAGACTGCTCCCGGTATGCGGTGAGGACGCGGTCGATGAGAGGCTGCGCCGCCCCCAGATAGTCGTTCGGGTCGAACATCTCCGCGGGGACCTCGCCCGCGAGCACCTCGTCGAGCGGCCCGTCCTGACCGGCCGCCCGGTCGAGCCTGTCCCTGCCGAGCAGGGCGGTGAGGCGTTCGGAGACGATCCGGCCGCCGGTGAGGTCCGTGTTGGCCCGCATCCGCTCGGGGAAGACCCGCAGCCCGCCGAGCAGTTCCGCGGCCGTCTCGGCCGCGCCCGCGGTCAGCCGCAGGCACTCGCGCACCGGGTGCCACTCGGCCTGCCACGCGCCCGCGGCCCGCTCGTGCTCCGCCAGCTGCGCTGAGGCCAGGAGCTGCGCGTACACCGGGACCTGGAGGGCGGCTGAGCGGACGAGCACCGCCAGCGCGGGGTTGCGCTTGTGCGGCATCGCGGAGGACCGCCCGCCCGAGGACTCGGCGACCTCGCCGACCTCGGTCTGCGCCAGCAGGATCACATCGAGGGCCACCTTGCCGAGGGCACCCGCGGTCTGGGCGAGGGCGGCTCCCAGCTCGGCGACGACCGACCGTTCCGCGTGCCAGGGCACCAGAGGCGCCCGCAGCCCCAGTTCTTCGGCGAACAGGCCGGCGAGCTCCGGGTCGCCGCCGAGCGCGGCCAGGGTTCCCGCGGCCCCGCCGAGCTGGGCGGGCAGGCGCAGGGCCCGAAGCCGGTCTCGCGCACCGAGCAGTCCGGCCAGCCACCCCGCGGCCTTCAGCCCGAAGGTCGTCGGCACGGCGTGCTGCCCAAGCGTCCTGGCCGCCATCAGGGTGTGGCGGTGGGTCTCCGCCAGCTCGGCGAGCGTGGCCATGGCCAGGCCGAGCCGGGAGACGGTGATCTCGACCGTCTCGCGGCAGACCAGCATGGCGGCGCTGTCGAGGATGTCCTGGCTGGTCGCTCCTCCGTGAACGTACCGCGCGGCCTCCGGCGCCACCTCGGCCACGGCCCGTCTCAGCTCGGCGACCAGCGGGACGACGGGGTTGGCCGCCTGCCTGGCCCGCAGGGCGAGGTCCGCGAGGTCGACGGTGACCGTACCGGCCACCTGCCCGATCACGCGGGCGGCGTCCTGCGGCACCGTTCCCGCCCGCGCCTGGGCGCGGGCCAGCGCCGCCTCCGCCTCCAGCATGGCGCGCAGCCACGCCTGGTCCGAGGTCGCCGCCTCGGCCGCTGTGCCGGCCCTGACGGGGGTGAGCAGCCCGGTGTCCTGGCCGCTTGTGAGGGGTCCCCGGCCGGGACCGCTGTCAGAATTCAAGGAAGACCGTCTCCTTCTCGCCCTGGAGCCTGATGTCGAACCGGTAGCCCTCGCCGTCGGGCTCGGCGATGAGGGTCGCCCTGCGCGCCGGGTCGAGGGCGTCGAGCAGCGGGTCGGGGCCGTCCTCCAGGTAGATGCGGGTGGCGACAGAGCGCAGCAGCCCCCTGGCGAAGACCAGCAGTGCGAAGTACGGCCCCGCGGGCCTGGCGGTGCGGAACCGGTAGGACCCGTCGGGCTCGGTGGGGCAGCGCCCGAATCCGGAGACGCCCTCGCCCGTGCGGTCCAGCGCGCCCCCGGTGCCGGTTTCGCCGAGCCACAGCTCGAGCAGGGCGTCCGGCACGGGCTCGCCCGCCCCGTCCAGCACGCGCCCCGTGATCGTGATCGCCCCCGGATGCCCCTCCCCGACCAGGTCGGGGCCGCCGGGATACGGCAGGGCGTAACCGAAGAACGGCCCGACGGTCTGGGACGGGGTCGGCCCGGCGGCCCGGGAGGGAACCGGGGCTGGGGCGGGGAAGAGGGTGGTCACGACTCCTCCGTCGGGGTATGGCCGAGCACGACGTCGAACCGGTAGCCAAGCGCCCATTCGGGCTCGGTGGTCTCCAGGTCGAAACGGGCGATGAGCCGCTCGCGGGCCGCGGGGTCGGGGATGGACTGGAAGATCGGGTCGTAGGGGAACAACGGGTCCCCCGGAAAGTACATCTGGGTGACGAGGCGCTGGGTGAACGCGGTGCCGAAGACGGAGAAGTGGATGTGCGCGGGACGCCAGGCGTTGTGGTGGTTACGCCAGGGGTAGGCGCCCGGCTTGATCGAGACGAACCGGTAGCGGCCCTGGTCGTCGGTCAGGCACCGTCCGGCGCCGGTGAAGTTCGGGTCGAGCGGCGCGGGGTGCTGGTCACGCTGGTGGGCGTAGCGCCCGGCCGCGTTCGCCTGCCAGATCTCCAGCAGGGTGCCGGGAACCGGGCGGCCGGCGGAGTCGAGGATCCTGCCGGTGACGATGATCCGCTCGCCGATCGGCTCGCCCACGTGGTGGCGGGTCAGGTCGGCGTCCAGCCCGCCGAGCTCGCCGTGCCCGAAGACCGGGCTGGTCAGCTCGACGGCGTCCGGGTCGGCGGTGAGCGCGACGGGTGGCCGGGACGGTGCCCGCAGGATGCTGCTGCGGTAGTCGGGGCTCAGGTAGGGAGGGTGGGTCATGATGTTCCTTCGAGGACGAGGGCCAGTCCCTGCCCGGCGCCGATGCCCGCGACCGCCTCGGCCGCGGTCCGCGCTGTTTTCGTCATTCGATCACCTCTCGCGCCTGTGGCGTCGTCTGGGCGGGGTCGGGGAGGTCACGCTCGTACGGCAGGCCGACGTAGTTCTCCGCCAGCGTGACCGCGGCGGCCTCTGAGGAGGTCACGTAGTCCAGGTGGGACATCTGCAGCCGCCGCGCGTACGCGTCGTCGGTCTCGAAGGTGTGCAGCAGCGTCGTCATCCACCAGGAGAAGTGCTGTGCCCGCCACACCCGTTTCAGGCAGGTCTCCGAGTAGGCGTCGAGCAGGTCGGCGGAGCCGGTGGCGTACCAGTGCGCCAGCGCCTCGGTCAGCACCCGGACGTCCGCGACCGCGAGGTTGAGCCCCTTGGCCCCGGTCGGGGGGACGATGTGCGCGGCGTCGCCCGCCAGGAACAGCCTGCCGTACCGCATGGGCTCGGCCACGAAGCTCCGCATGGGGGTCACCCCCTTTTCGACGATCTCCCCGGTGGCGAGGGTGAAGCCGGGCACCGTCTCGAGGCGGGCGCGCAGTTCCGCCCAGATCCGCTCGTCGGGCCAGTCCGCGATGTCCTCACCGGCGGGCACCTGCAGGTAGAAGCGGCTGATCTCCGGCGAGCGCATGCTGTGCAGGGCGAAGCCGCGCTCGGTCCAGGCGTAGATCAGCTCCTCGGCCGACGGCTCGACGCGGGCCAGAACGCCGAGCCACGCGAACGGGTACTCCCGCTCGTAGACGGTGAGGGCATCGCCGGGGATGGAGGCCCGGGACACACCGTGGAAGCCGTCGCAGCCCGCGATGACGTCGCAGTCCAGCCGCTCGCCACCGAAAGTGAGATGGGGCCGGTCGGTTCCGGCGTCGTTGACGGCCACGTCTCCGACCTCGAAACGGACGTCCCCGCCCGCGGCGAGGCGGGCGGCGATCAGGTCCTTGACCACCTCCTGCTGGCCGTAGACCGTGATGGCTCGGCCGGGGACCAGCCGCTCGAAGGCCACCCGGTGGCCCGCGCCGCCGTAGCGCAGCTCGATGCCCCGGTGGACGAGACCCTCCCGCGTGAGGCGGTCGCCGACCCCCGCGGCGACGAGGGTTTCGACCGTCCCCTGCTCCAGCACTCCCGCCCGCACCCGCCGCTCCACGTGGTCGCGGCTGCGACGTTCGAGGACCACCGAGTCGATGCCGCGCAGATGAAGCAGGTGGGAGAGCAGGAGCCCCGCGGGCCCGGCTCCGATGATCCCGACCTGAGTTCGCATGGGGAGAGCATGGTGGACCCGGCGGGGAAAACCGAGCCCCGCCTTCCACTGGACGGAAGACAGGGGGGAGGATTTTCCTTTGGGACTCGGTGGAGAGGGGTGGGCGATGGCCGGTGGCTCGCGGGAGCCAGGGCGCTCCGTGACGTCGAAGGCCCTGGCCATCCTGGGCGCCTTCGACGCCGACCATCCCCAGCTCAGCCTCACCGACATCGCCCGGCGTAGCGGAGTCGCCCTGACGACCGCGCATCGTCTGGTCGGGGAGCTGGAGTCCTGGCAGGCACTGAGCCGTACGGCCGACGGACGGCTGCGGATCGGCCTTCGGCTGTGGGAGCTCGGCCAGCTCGCACCGAGCAGGTTGCAGGACGTCGCCCATCCGTGGCTGCAGGAATTGTTCGCCGACACCGGAGAGAACGTCCACCTGGCCGTCCGGGACGGCCTCGAGGTGCTCTACGTCGACAAGGTGCACGGCAGGCGGGCCGTACAGCTCGTCTCCAGGACCGGCGGCCGCCTGCCCATGCATCCGACGGGGGTCGGCAAGGCCCTGCTGGCCCACGAGCCCGACTGGTTCCTGAGCTCCTACCTGGCGCGCAAGCTGGAGCGGCCGACCCCGCACACGATCATTGAGCCGGGGAGGCTCGCCCGCGAGCTGGCCTCGGTGCGCGCCCAGGGCTACGCGTTCACCTTCGAGGAGATGAGCCTGGGCGCCTGCTCGGCGGCGGCGCCGGTCGTCGTCGACGGCAGGGCGGTCGCCGCCGTCGGGGTCGTCCTGTCGTCCCGGCGGGCCAGGGAGCTTCAACGTCTGGTCGACCCGCTGCTGCGGGTCACCGCCCAGATCGCCCGTGCCTACGCCGAGTCACGAACGCTCTAGCGAAGGCGTCCGGCTGGACCACACGGCCATCGCGTCAGGCGCACGAGGTGGCGCCGGTCAGCTTGCCGAACTCCTCGCACATTCGTTTCTCGTCGAGATCTGTCTCCCCTCTCATGGCCCTGATCAGGTTGGAGCGCAGGTGCCGGCTGTATTCGGGATACCAGGTCTCCAGAGGGCGCGCCCTGGCCTTGTCGAGAGAGACCTTCGTCTGCTCGATGAAGAAATCCAGGTCCTTCTGAGAAAGCGGTCGGCCGCTGGAGTCACTCTCATCGGTACCGCAGCCCGGTCTCCTGCCGGTGTGCGCATAGGAGGGGTGCCACGGGGAGCCGTAGCCACCGCAGACGAACGTCTGCCCCACCCTTTCCGCGGAGGTCATCCAGACGACGAAGTCGGCCGCGGCGTCCCGCAGGGGGGAGCCGCCGGTGACGGCGAGATTCTGCCCGCCCAGCACTCCGGGCCACGGCAGGGCGACCACGCCGAGGTTGGTTCCCTCGTCACCCGGTCTCTTGAAGGCCGGCGCGTTGACGAGCTGGTGGTAGGCGTAGGACCAGTTGCGCAGGAAGACGGCTCCGCCCTCCCGGAAACGCTCCAGACTGCCCTTCTCGTTGTCTCCCTGGATATGGCCCGCTCTGTACTCCCCCACCAGGTGATTCAAGGCCGCGACGCAGTTGGCGTCCAACGTGATGTGATCGCCTCCCCCGGACCAGATGGCCTCGAGCGCGTTGACGCTGAGCCCCTCGTAGTCGTCGAACTGCCCGACGTAGGCCACGGCGCCGTCGTTCAGGGCGCCGCGCTTCTTCGGGGACGCCAGCACCTCCTGTCCCATCTTCACCGCCTCCTCGAACGTGCCAGGGGGGTTCTCGACGAGATCTTTCCGGTAGAACAACAGCGGGACGTTGGAGGCGAAGGGAAGCCCGTAACAGGTGGTGTGACCGCCGTCCGAGCGAACCGTGGTCTTCCACGCCTTCTCGTAGAGGTCCGCTTGGCGCACCTTCCGCAGTCCCGCCTCGGGGAACGGGGCGAGATAACCGTAGGAGATCAACGAGGCCATCCACGCGACATCGACGTTGACGACGTCGTACCTGTGGTCGCCCGTCTGGGCCGCCGCGGCGATCTCGCTGAACTGCTGGTCGGTGGTCCCCTCAAGCTCGACCAGCTGCACCGATATCCTCGCCGGCGGCGAACCGGGCAGGGCCAGGTTCGCCTGCCTGCTCCACGCTTCGGCGAAGTGGCGACGCTGGTCTCCCACGCTTATCTCCTCCCCCGTGAGTAGGAAGATCTCCTTGTGCGCCGGGAGGTCGCCGTAGCGTCTGCGGTCGTCCCATATCCGGGCTCCGCTCCCCAGCGCGGCCCCGCCCACCAGGATTCCCGCGGCGGCCAGCAACCGTCTTCGGGAGAGCGGGCCGTTCACGACGAGCTCCGGACACGCAGGGATCTCATCAGCTTGTCGATCACCGTGGCGTCGTCGTCCCGGGCTATCCCCTCTATGCACCGTTCTTTGAGCGGTCTCAGTTCGGGAGCGGTGCAGTCGTAGGGGCCGACGGGCAGGATGTACAGCTTCATGCCCATCTTCCGGAGCTCCGAGCGCAGATTCTCAGCCGTGAACGGGCCTCTGCTGTCGGCGTCTGTGATCAGAATGATGGTCTTCCCCTTCCTCTTCTCGTCATAGACGGCGTCGCGGGCGGCGCGAAAGATCTCCGAACTCCGCCCGTTCGCCTCAAGACGGTCGATCTCACCGGGGAACGTGTCACGGCCGACGGCGGCGGGTGGGTTTCCTCCGCCGTTTCTCGGAAACACCGACAATCCGAGGTGATCGTGGCCGCTGAGCCGGTCGTCGAGTTCGAGCGCCAGCCGTTTCGCCCGGTTCAGACTGGAGCCGCCCCGGCTGGTGTACTTGTTCATCGAACCGGAGACGTCGATCAGCACGACCGCGTCGACCGAGGTCCTGGCGCTGTAGTACTGGTCGACCTTCGCGTCGGGAGAGGGTTCCGGCGCCGCGGTCGTGGGAAACGCGCTCACCGGAAACTGGGAGGTCGACACCTTCGTGGCGTATTTCTCCCGCAGCCAGCCCAGGAACACGTCGATCGCGGCGTCGTGGTCGCGCCCGGCCCCTCCTGGCCATCGCACCCGAATGACGGGGATGTTCGTCTGCGAGACGTCCGGCAGTTCCACGGGAAAGAACGAGGGGGTCCGCGCGGTCATCCGGATGGCGGGACAGGGGCTGGATGAATTGTTCTCCGGGTTCCCGCTGATCGGTATCGCCTCGTTGTAGATGTTCACCGCGTACAGCGGTGCGATGACGGCCAGCTTGTTCACGGCGTCTTCGCCGACGCTCTTCGAATTGACCGAAACGCACATGGCCGCCAGCGACGATCTCAACGGGATCTTTCCCGAGGACGGGGTGACGGATTCCTCCGTCTTCTCGAGTTCTCTCGCGTTCTTTCCCTGATAAAGAGCGAAGGTGGCCAGCATGCCCGCGTGGGAGCTCTCCGGGAACGGCCGCACGACGGTCAGGCCCTTGCCCGTCACGCTCTCCACCAGTTGCCCGACCGGTTGCCTGCCGTTCCCTATCCCGTCGTTCTGAAGCTCCTCGACGGAATCCGCGGGAACGGCCAGCACCACGGGAGAGGTCCCGAGAGATCCCTCATCGGTCAGCAGCGCCCGCCCCGGCCGCTCGAGGATCCTCTTCACCTGGTCCGGGGAGTCGAGAACCAGCATGTCCGGCCGCGGGGAGGGGATGAGCCGGAAGCCGTGGGAGTTCTTCGCCGAGGAGGGATACCAACTGCTCGACAGATTCGCCTGGACCTTCTCCCAGCCGTCGAAGGAACTGACCACGACCGTGATCGCGCATGCTTTCGGGGATTCCTGCCCGAACTCCGCGGCGAGTGCCCGTATCAGGCCCTCCTCGTCAGGCATCGTGATCACGTTCAGGTCCTGGCGGCTCGCGCAGGCGTTCCCCGCGAGACGGACGCCGGTCGTCCACCATCCCGCGCCGAGGGCGACGGCGAGCAGCCCGAGGTAGGGCACCGCCCGGCGCAGCGGCCTCGCCACTACGGCCCATGCCGCCGAGACCAGCATGACGGCGACCGTGACCAGGAAGGCCAGCACGTATCCAACAATGATCACAATGAACAGGACGAACTGCAGTAAATCCGGAAGTTTCTCTATAGCAGCCACGAAAGCGCTGTGATATGTACGGGCCGCTTCGCCGATTTGATCTCTGAGACGATGGTGCGGACCAGTGGTATCTGGCATGCCGAAGGCCTTTAGGAGAAGACGGATCCCCGGTGAAGGTGATGTTTCCGTAGATACTATGTGGCACGGCAAGCCCCGTTAAAGGGAACTGCTGATTTCCGGATTACGGAGGACTGCATCCTCCTTGAAAGGGATCTCTCACCATAAAGCGACAAAAGCCCTCACAGAGGGCAGCCGTCAAAAAGGGGCTCGCTGAACCTTTCCCCGGAGACCGGCACGCCGCCCCATTTCTCAGTGCGGCGCAGGAGACGGCCCCCAGCGCCCGCCGACGATCCGCCTTGGCCCTGACCGCGCACCTGATCCGGACCGCCCGGGCGGGGAGCCGGGGAACGGAACCTCAGGGACGCGGGTCGTCCCCTGCGGCGAGGCGGAGCAGGAGCAGGGCGATGTCGTCGCTGCGGTGGCTGGTCTGCTGGGCGTGCCGGATCAGAGTGCTCGCCACCTCCTCGAGGGGGCCGTCGCCGGTGCGCGCCAGTTCGGCGCCGAGATCGGCCAGCGCGTCGTCGATGTCGACTCCGGGAGTCTCCACCAGGCCGTCGGTGTAGAGGGCCAGGACGGCGTCCGGCGGCAGCGGAAGTTCCGTGTGCGGGTACTCGACCGAGTGGTCGATGCCCAGCAGCAGGCCTCCGGGGACTTCGACCACGCGCACCTCGCCGTCCGGGTGGCGCAGCAGGGGCTGGGGATGGCCCGCGCGGGCCAGGCAGGCCAGGTTGCGGCGCAGGTCGAGGCGGAGGTAGACGCAGCTGGCGAACAGGCCCGGGTCCAGGTCGACCAGGAGATGGTTGGTCCTGGCCAGCACCTCGCCGGGGTCCGCGCCCGCGGTCGCGTACGCGCGGACCGCGGTGCGTACCTGTCCCATGAGGGCGGCGGCGGTGACATTGTGCCCCTGGACGTCGCCGACGACGGCGGCGACGGTGTCCTCGTCGAGCCTGATGACATCGTAGAAGTCGCCTCCGATGTCCATGCCCTCCGTGCCGGGCAGGTAGCGCGCGGCGGCGCTCAAGCCCGGCAGCCGGGGAAGGGCGTGCGGCAGCAGGCTCTCCTGCAGGGCGTGGGCGAGCTCCAGCTTGGCGTCGTACAGGCGCGCGCGTTCCAGCGCCTGAGCGATCAGGCCGCCGAGCGCGGTCAGCAGGGCGCGTTCCTCGACGGTGAAGCGGTGGCGCCTGGCGAAGGCGAGCACGCAGGTGCCGACGGACCTTCCCGAGGCGATCAGCGGCAGGAACGCCCACGAGGCCATCCCGTCGTCCTGGGCGATGTCCGCGCCGTAGACCTCGTCGAGTTCCTCCTGGGAGCTGAAGAAGCTGGGCACCCCGGTGACCATGGTCCGCACGCTCGGGGCCGGCGAGGTCAGCGACAGGCCGTCGTAGCGTTCCCTGAGGTAGGACGGGTAGCCGCGGTCGCCGACGACGCTCACCCTGTCGTCCTCCGCGACCATCAGGGCCATCCCGTCGCCGCCGAAGGCCGGCATGAGCCGGTTCGCGACCAGGTCGACCACGTCCTGCACGCTGGCGGCCTTGGTCAGCGTGCTGGCCAGGTGGAGGATGTGGTACAGGGCCCCGACCCTGGTGGGAAGCGTCAGGTCGGCGTCGGGGATGGAGGAGGGGTTCTCGGCCTCCGAGGCGGCGAGGGGCACGTCCTCCGCCTCGACCACGGCCGGGGTGACACGCATGGTGACACCGGTCGGCGCGGGGTACAGCTCGAAGGAGAGCCAGCGCTCAGGGGGGCGCAGCGCCACGAACGAGGTCGGCTGCTGGCTGATCATCGCCGCGCGGTAGCGGTCCTCGTAGACCGGGTCGTTGAGCCAGGGCACCAGGGTCCACAGGTAGGAGCCGGTCAGCCGCGCGGAGAGCACGCCGATCAGCTGGGCCGCCCTCGGGGTGACGAAGGTGACGCGGCCGCTGACGTCCAGGCCGCACACCCCTTCCGGCAGGCGCCCCGCCACCGCCGCGATCACCTCGGCGGGCTGCATGGTGGGGGCGGGCAGCACACGTGGCTCCAGGCCCGGGCGCAGCCTGCGCCCCTCCCGGTCCGCCTCCTCGAGCCCCTTGGCCATCTCCTCGGCGGCGGCCGTGAGGCGGTCACGCTCGATCGGGGACAGGTCGCACGCGTGTGAGCCCGCCCACAGGGCGAAGATCGCGCCGTACACGGTCTCGCCGCTGATCAGCGGCAGCGCGGCCAGCGCGAACTCGTAGGGCATGACGAGCGCCGCTCCCGGGTACGCGCGGGCCATCTCCTTCTCGTCGCCGACCCAGACCAGCCGTTCCTCCCGTATCGCGTCGGTCACCGGAATGGGCGTGGCCAGACTCATCTTTTCCCAGGGCTTGATGAAATCGCGGGGCGCGCCCTTCATCACCGCCAGTTCCAGGACCTGCGCGCCCGGTGCCAGCAGGTAGACCGCACCCAGGTGGGCGCCCACGTCCTCCAGGACCCTGGTGAGGTCTTCCGCCAGCATGTCGAGGCCGTTCCTGCGGGAACGGCCGTCGAGGAAAGCGGAGGATTCCGCCACCGTCAGCGCCTCGCCCCCGGCACGCGGCCGGGCTCCTCTACGCCCCCCATGGCCCCTGCCGCACCAGACGTCCCCGTCGTCGCGCGCCTGGGCGCCCGCCCCCGGTGGGCGGACCGGATGGGGGGCTGCGCCGTCCCTCGACACGCCTTACTGCACATATTTGGACGATACTCCCCTTGACCAGTGGGTTTGGGGGACACGCACCCCTGACTCTGTGTCCCGTTCGCGAAATTTGCGCTCTTATGGGGACGGTCTGATGAGGAGATGGGCACGCCGACGGCATGCCACGCCCCGTCCAGGGAGCCGGATGGCCCGCCGAACCCGGTCCCGTCCGCGGGACGCGCTTCTCCAGCCCCACAGGTATCGTCAGAAAGGAACCACGGCACGAAAATCGCAAGATCGCAATTCCTTGCCGGACGTGTCGTCCGGTGGGACGTTTGAGAGCAGCCTTGCCGTCGAGCCCAGGGGGTGCCTTCCGGCCATGGACGATCGCGTCAACGACCACACCGGCCACACAGGTCCCGATGACCTGCCGAAGCTCCCCTTCGACCGGGAAACCCCGCTCGACGTCCCGCAGATGTACCGGACGCTGCAGAACAGTGAGCCGGTGACCCGTGTCCGCACCCCGACGGGCGACGTCGCCTGGCTGGTCTCCGGCTACGAGGAGGCCAGGCAGGCCTTCGCCGACCGGCGGCTCGGCCGCTCGTCCCCCGATCCTGAGCGGGCGGCCAGGATCTCCAACTCGGCCCTGTTCGGCGGCCCGATGGGAAACGTCGAGACGGAGAAGGCCCAGCACGAGCGGATGCGCCGGTTGCTCACGCCCGCCTTCTCCGCCCGCAGGATGAGCGCCCTCGGGCCGCATGTCCAGGAGCTGGTCGACGGGCTGCTCGACCGGTTGGCCGGGCAGCCGCGCCCGGCGGACCTGAGGGAAGGGCTCTCCCTGCCGCTGCCCGTGCTGGTGATCTGCGAGTTGCTCGGCGTGCCGTACGGCGACCGCGAGCACTTCAGGAGACTGGCCGACGCGATGACGGACCTGGAGGACCGGGAGCGGGCCGGGGCCGCGATAGCCGAGCTGGGCAAGTACACCAAGGAGATCATTCTTTCCAAGCGGGCGCACCCGGCCGACGACGTGTTCTCCGACCTGGCGACCATGGACGCGCCCGACGCGGAGATCGCCGCGCTCGCCGCCGGGCTGCTGTTCGCGGGGCACGAGACGACCGTCAACCGGATCGACTACGGCGTGCTGTTGCTGCTGGCCAATCCGGAACAGCGCGACGCCCTGATCGCCGACCCGTCGCTGGCGGACACGGCGGTCGAGGAGATCCTGCGGATGGCGGCACCGGGCAACCACGGCATGCCCCGCTATGCCCACGAGGACGTGACCGTCGGCGGTGTGACGATCAAACGCGGCGAGGCGGTGGTCATCAGCACGACGGCGGCCAACCGCGACGAGCGGGCCTTCGCCGACCCCGACCGCTTCGACATCGCCCGGGAGCTCGACGACCCGCACCTCTCCTTCGGCTACGCGGCCCGTTACTGCATCGGGGCGAGCCTGGCCAGGATCGAGCTGCGCTCGGTGTTCGGCACGCTGTTCCAGCGTTTCCCCACACTGGCCCTCGCCGTTCCCGTCGAGGAGCTGATCGAGCGCGAGAACTCACTCACCGGAGGTTTCGAGTGCATCCCGATCACCTGGTAGCCGGGGAACGTCCGGCCCCACGGCCCTCAGGGGTCCTCAGGGCCCTTCGCGGGACACCTGCGGTGAACCTCGTCCAGCCGCTCGGTCAGCCCGCTGCGGTCGAGGTGCTCAAGCAGCGGCACCGCGACCCTGCGGCTGGTGCCCAGGGCCTGCCTGGCCTGGCTGACCGTGAAGGGCTGGGGCAGCCCGGCCAGCAGCCGCGCGGCCCTGAGGTCCGTACCGGGAAGCAGCACGATCCCGTCAGCGACCCGCAGCAGCATCCCCGACCGTACGGCCGCCGCCAGCTCCCTCGGCCCCAGTCCCAGCTCCGCCAGGCGCCCCGCCTCCGGGGCCAGGAACGGGCGGGCCGACAGCTCGGCGTGCAGCCGCTGAAGCGCGCGGGCGACCGCCGCGGGCAGGCCTGTCTGCGGCCCGCTCACGACGCGCCCGCCCGCCACGGCCAGCGGCGGCCGTACGAGCGCGGTGACCAGCCGCCGTTCCGGCAGGTTCAGCTCGTGACGGGCCGCCTCGACCGGCATGCCGGGTTCCAGCGGATGCGCGACCGCGTACCGCGCGACCACCTCGGCCAGCCGCTCCCCGAGCCGTGACCAGTGCGCGGGATCGGCGTGCCAGTCCCCGCACACGGGCCCGGTTTCGGGGAGGCATCCCATGGCCAGCAGGTCGGCCTCGCGCAGCAACCGGTGCGTGCCCAGCAGCGAGGCCGCGTCGGGCACGGCCTGCGCCAGCTCCGCCGCCCGCTCGCGCGCCGCTCCCCTGCGGCGCAGCGGGGGCGGCCGTAGGTCGAGCACGATCGCTCCGGCGAGCACCCGCACCTCGCCTCTCTCCCTGCCGGGGTCGCGCAGCAGCAGCACGTCGCCCACGTGCAGCGGCAGCGGCCTGGCCAGGCGGAGCCGTACGAGACGGGGGCCGAGCGGCCTGACCGCGCACACCACGGCCGCGGAGCCGATGTGGGCGGTCACCGTGCCCGGCAGGGCGGTCTCGGGCTCGTCCTCCCCTGCCCGGCCCGGGAGGCCGCCCCCGGCATGGCCGTGCGCCCCCACGGGCGAAAGGCGCACGTCGACGAGGTCGACCGGCGTCCACGCGCCGGGGGTGACGAGCGCCTGGCCCCGCTCGGGGACGTCTCCCGCGCGGAGGTTGACCGCCACCCTGGCCACGCCGGTCACCGAGGTCACAGGCTCCTTCAGGCACTCCAGCGCCCGCACCCGCACAGACCCGCCGCCGAGCGCCAGCTCGTCCCCGACGGCGATCCGGCCCGCGGGAAGTGTCCCGGTCACGACCGTGCCGCTGCCGCGCACGCTGAACGCCCTGTCGATCCAGAGCCGCACCGGCGCCCCGGGGGCGGGCGCGGGCAGCCCGGAGACCAGCCGGTCCAGCGCCCGCCGCAACTCACCGACGCCCTGCCCCGTGTGCCCGCTCACCGCCAGCGCCTCAGCCCCGGCCAGGCTTCCCGTGGCCAGGCGGGCCAGGGCCTGCTCGGTCACCTCCCCGGGGTCGGCGAGGTCGGCGCGGGTCACCACGAGCAGGCCGTGCCGTACTCCGAGGGCCTCGAGTGCGACCAGGTGTTCCTCCGACTGCGGCATCCAGCCCTCGTCCGCCGCCACGACGAACATGACAGCGGGCACCGGACCGGCCCCGGCCAGCATCGTGCCCAGGAACCGCTCGTGCCCGGGAACGTCGACGAAGGCCAGCCGCTCACCGGAGGGAAGCGTCGTCCAGGCGTAGCCCAGCTCGATCGTCAGCCCCCTGCGCCGCTCCTCGGCCAACTGGTCGGGCTCCATCCCGGTGAGCGCGCGCACCAGTGTTGACTTGCCGTGGTCGACGTGGCCCGCCGTGGCGACGACGTGCATCAGCCACCCGCCCCGAGGACAGCGCGTGTCACGTCGGCGTCCCTCTCCCGGGGGACGGCCCGCAGGTCGAGCAGGAGCCGGCCGCCCTCGATCCGGCCTGCGACGGGCGGCTCGCCGGTCCGCAGCGGTACGGCGAGCCGTTCCGGCAGGCTCACCGCCGCGCTCGGCAGCGGCACGCCCGGGGCTCCGCCTCCGCCGACGGCGGCCTCGCTCGGCACCGCGACGGCGTCGATCCCCGCCGAAGAAAGCTCCGCGGCGATCGCCTCCGCGCGGTCGAGCAGCGCCACGGGATCAGCGCGCAGCGCCTGGCGGACCGGGGGCTCGGGACCGCGCAGCGTCGCCTCGAGCGCGGCCAGCGTCAGCTTGCCGACCCGCAACGCGCGGGCCAGCGGATGCCGTCCGCACCGCTCGACCAGGTCACGGCGGCCGAGCAGCAGGCCTGCCTGTGGCCCGCCGAGCAGCTTGTCCGCGCTGGCGGTGACCAGGTCAGCTCCTGCCGTCAATGTGCTCGCCGCGTCCGGCTCTTCAGGCAGCAACGGCTCCCGTTCGAGCAGCCCCGAACCGATGTCGGCGACGACGGGCACACCGAGCCCGGTAAGCGCGGCGACGTCGACGGAGCCGGTGAACCCCTCGACCCGGAAGTTCGACGGGTGCACTTTGAGCACGAAACCCGTCCGCTCCCCCACGGCCCGCGCGTAGTCCGCGTAGGTGGTGCGGTTGGTCGTGCCCACCTCACGGAGCCTCGCGCCGGTCGAGACAAGCAGGTCGGGGATACGGAAGCCGTCCCCGATCTCCACCATTTCGCCCCTGCTGATCACGATCTCCCGGTCAGCGGCCAGCGCGGTCGCGGCCAGCACGAGTGCGGCGGCATTGTTGTTGACCACGTGCGCGTCCTCCGCGGCGGGCACGGCCCGCGCGAGCGCGTCGAGGACGCCGCGGCCCCTGCGGGCCCTGACCCCGGCGGCCAGGTCGAACTCGACGTCGGTGTAGCCGGAGGCTGCGACCGCCGCCTCCGTCGCCGCCGCGGACAGGGGCGCCCTGCCGAGGTTGGTGTGGACGAGCACGCCGGTCATGTTGATCACGGGGCGCAGGCTCGCCGCGTACGGCGGAAGCACGGCGAGAGCCTCGTCCGCGACCTCCTCAGGGTCGATCCCGCCCTGCCGCGCCCGCAGCTGGGCCTGCGCCACCGCGTCCTTGACGAGCGACCGCCCCAGCCTCAGGGCCGCTGCCACCAGCCGTGGGTCGGCGAGCACCACGTCGGTGCGGGGCACGCGTCTGCGTGAGTCCATTCCTCGAAAATAGAGCGGAGGGGACGAGAATCCGAACCCGCCGGGCCGACGACCTCGACCTCGGCCTCGTCATCGTCAGAGGTCGATGACGCTCCACCTCGCAGCCAGAGGAACGCAGGAGGCGGCGGACACCGTCATGCGGGGCGAGCAGGCAGACCATGCAGCCGAAGTATAGGGAAATGCGAGGTCCTCATCTTCGACAATTGATGGTCATCTTGGGGTGATCACTCCAGAGCTTCCGACGGACGACCAAGGAGTTCACCCGCAATGAAAATCCGCAGATTCCACGCCGCGGCCATACTCGCGACGGCACTGGGCACCGCCATCCTGACCGGCGCCGCGCCCGCGGTCGCCGCACCCCAGACCGGCGCGCACGTCTCCGATGAGGTCTGGGTGGTCAGGTACGGCCCCTACCCCACCCTGGAACAGTGCCAGGCGCAGCGGGATCTCATCGCGCAGAACGGCGATCCGACCACCCCCTGCACAGGCTCCCCCTCGGTGGGCTACGGCTTCCGGGTGTACATCCGCTGAGAGGCCGGGCAGTCCCGAGAGCGAGCCGCCTCTTTACTCCTTGGCGGTTTTCTGCGGCGCCATCCACGCCGCGTCATGAGGATCGGCGATGCAGATTTTGGATCTCTTGTCTGACAGGTGCGTGAGGAGACAGCTTTCCGCCCCTCACACACCTGTCGAATCAGCTTCGAACGAAGCCGTTCACGACCATCGGCAGCGACGCGTCCACACCCGCCATGTTCAGCACACCGGGGTCTGCCGGATCACCGATCGAGTGGCCTGCGGCGGTCATCGCAGCGACCACGACACGGGCGCCTGGGTTGATGAAAGAGCGGTAGCCGGCCAGGGCCTGGCTGGCGTGCCGGCGGCCCGCCCACGTCTCCCCATCGGTCAACACCACGATGCCGTCCACGGTGAGGCGCTCGCGGGCCGCCCACTGGAAGGGCAGCGACAGGTCGGTGCCGCCTCCTGAGGGCTGCCATGAGGCGATCTCCCGCAGGTTGGTGCGGGACGTCACCTTCGACGTGTGGACGGCCGTATCGACATCGATGACGTGGACGTTGCCGCGCTCAATGCGGGCGAGCATGATCGCCATGGCGCAGCCGACCTCGTAAGGAGTGCCGAGCGGTGACCCGCCTGACATAACCGACGACCAGCTCATCGACCCGGAGGAGTCGACGGCGACGAGGAGTCGCTTGCCGGACGGCTCGACCGCGCCGAACGACAGTTCGTAGGTCTCCTCCAACGCGTCGAGGATCGCCGGGACCGGCTGCCACGTCTGGACGTCAGCACGCGGGTTCGGCTGGGAGCGGCCTGAGGCATAAACGCGCATGGCGAGCCAGGCGTCCATGGGATGGATGCGTGCCTTGAGAAGTACCTCACGGTTGGTGAGGCGTGCGACTGCTCGGGCGGTGGCGTCGCCCATGGGCTTGAGGGTACCAATCCTCGTCATACGGGCAAGGTTGCGGATGAGCGCCGTCATGCCGACCGTGTCGACCAAGGCGTCCCACACAGCGGGCTCTCGCAGCATGACGTCCGGCAGGAACTCCCACGGCACCCGAGCCTCAGTGACAACCCGAACCGCCTCGGTCGGCGTGGTGACGGCCTTCGCGGTGAGGAACCGGTCGATGGCAGGCAGCTCATCGCGGGCCTCATCGTCGGAGACGTTCCCGGCGATCCACCCGAACAGGACCCGGTGCTGGGCGGTCGTGCCTTTAGGGTGCGCGATGCGCAGGGCGTCTCGCAGGGAGAACGCCTCACCTTGCGGAGTCCGCCGCTGCATGGCCTTGCACGCCTTGAACGCAACGGTGTCGGGCTCGTCCCGGAGGAACCAGGAGGCGAGGGCTGTGCGCAAAGCGCGACCCACGACCAGGCTCGAACCGTTGCGAGACGCCTTGCCGCCGAGGTTCTTGAGGTAGCCGACGAACATCGCCAGGTGGTCCGTGGTTCGGACGACCTGCGGGACCGCGGCCTTGACCGCCTGCCGGGTCTGCTGGTCACCGCGGGCGAACGCGGCGGCGAGAGCGAAGATGGCCGGGCGGGGCTTGGGGGCGCGCGGCGGGCGGGCGGTGGAGATGTCCACGATCAGGCCGACAACCCGCGGACCATCCTCGGCGATCGCCTGGAACAGCACGTCGGCGTTCTCTGCCGTCAGCTGGTCCTGGCTCACGTAGTAGGTGCCGCCACATGTTCCAAGCAGTATGAAGTCCTCGATGCGCTCCCAAATGTCCTTACTGAAGACATAGCCGCCGGCGTTGTTGCGGACCTGGTCAGTGCGGCCGGGGATGCGCTGCGTCTGCGGCGTCGTGATCGCGGAGATCCCGGCGAGGGGGTCACGGGCCATGCTGCTCTCCTTCGTTCGACCCGCCCGGAGGCGGATATGCGAAAAGGGGAGCGGATGTGGTGATGTTCGCCGAGTTTAAACAGACGCTCTACCGCTGAGCTACGCCCACCGTGTAGGGCGGGCGGCAGGATTCGAACCTGCGATCTTCTATTCCCGATAACCGGCTGACTTCGACCCGCTCCCCTGCTCGTCAGCCCTGTCGGCGGTGCGGATATGGAGGCTCCGACCGGCGTTTAGGTGTCCTGGGCCGCTAGACGATGGGCCGATGTGGCCGGCCCAGCAGGATTCGAACCTGCGTCACCCGCGTGGAAGGCGATAACCGATCAAGATTCGACCCGCACCACCGACAGGACTGACGAACGATCAGGTCTGGAGTCGGCACGGATATGGGGATGCCCACCGGCCTTTTAGGTGCTCTACCAGCTGAGCTACACAGACCCGAAGTCTGTGACGGGACTCGAACCCGCGGCCACCCCATTAACAGTGGATAACCGATGATGCTTCGACCCGCGCCAACACCAGACCTGACCAGGTCATCGGGCCGGAAGAAGGTGCGGATGTGGGAGTGGGCACCGGCAGCATCTGTTTCGAAGAGATAACCGATGTCCTTCGGCCCACACCATCTCCAGGTCCGATGAACTGGGTGCAACGCTACAGAGCTCGCTGTCTGGAAACATCTCAATTTCCAGGGACGCCGAGAAATGTCAGGCGATCGCTTCGAGCGAATACCTGACACTTCTGAGCCGAGACCCGTATTTCGACTGTAGGGTGCCGCTCGTGGACAACCTTGAAAGCCTCGTCATCGCCAGGCGGCTACGCGTCCCTATCGGTGCCCCTGCCGGCTCCACGCCGGGCTGGGGAGAGGTGGCCGCCCGCCAACTCGACGCCGCGTTGTTGAGTGTTGGCTTCAAGTGCTCGGCGGCCCTGCTTGACCGCCTGTCGAGGCTGCGCGGAGAGACCGTGGTGGACCTCGGCGTACGAATCCTGGCTGCCGTCCGCAGTCTGGTGGGCGATCACGTCCAGCACAATGCCTACTTCATCGACTTTCCCAAGAACGTGCCCGACACGCTGGAGTTCTGGGTCGGCTTGTTGCGTGAGGTCCTGCTGGATCCGGTCGCTGCCGCGCGTGTCCAGCCGCCGGTGCTCAATCTGCTGGCTCTGCCGGGCTATGGCCGCTACCAGCACACTTACGCTGACCTGCTGACCGCTCACGACGAGCTGATCCCGCTGGCCGGGGATCGGGTGACGGTGCTGGAGCTGGGCGCAAGCCTGGAGGTGGAGGCGCGGGAGCTGTACTTCTCACTGGCGGGCTCGGAGGTGCCGCTGGCCGTTGAGGACTTGGCGGCGCTGCGGTTGCTGGCGTCGTTCTGCACCGACCAGCCGGAGCACGTCCCCGTGCGGGAGAACCGGGCCATCGTCAACGAGGTACGGCTGGCCGCCGATCAACCGCTGCTGGTTGACACGGTGACCGATGTGCTGCGGCTCGCCTGTGGCTGCTCCGGTGGCGATGTCACGCTGGCCACCCCCACCAGGTTCCGTTCGTTCCGCCGTGCCGAACGCCGTGCCCTTTTGCAGGCCCTGGACGCTGTCGCCTCCCCGGCCAAGCTTGGCGATGTGCCACGCTACCGGGAGCAGTGGAAGCGACTCGGTGAGCGGCTGCACCCTCACGAGTATCCGCACCTGCCGCGGGCCGTCCAGGTCTTCGAGGTGGCCAGGGGCGCACGTAAGGCTGCCAGCTTCGACAGCCGCGTTGAGGCTGCCCTGTCGACGGGCCGAAGCGACGACGCGGTGGAGCTGCTGGAGAAGGCGCCGGGTGCGCTGCTACGCCGCCTGGACCATTTGCTGCGGACCGGCGCATCCACCTCGTCAGTGCTGGACGCTGCGGAAAGAGCCGCAGCGGGCGCCTCTGGCCGTGTGCTGCTGTCCCTGCGTGAGCACCTGCAGAACCGGCTCGCCCCCGCCGCCGGCCGTGTGTTCGTCAACCGGCACGGCAAGGCGTGGGCGGCAGGCGACTCCCGTTCGCCGCTTGAGAAGGAAGTCCTGTCGCGGGCCCTGACCATCCTGGACGAGGAGATCACCTGCCGCCTGCCCGACCCCGGCGAGCTGATCGTCGATCCCGACGTGCTTGATGTCGCCCTGCCGTTGTCCGGCAAGGCTGTCTCGCCTGGGCTGGGCATGCTGCCCCGAGGCTCCCTGTCGGCGGTGGACGGCGAGCTGCTGCGCTTCTTCGTCCACTGGCGTCAGGTTGAGCAGCGCACCGACTACGACCTGTCCGCGCTCATGCTGGATGCCTCCTACGACAACGCGACGCACGTTTCCTGGACGAACTACTCCAACGGCTTCGCTGAATACTCCGGCGACCTCACTGAGGCGCCGGCACCACATGGCGCGTCGGAGTTCATCAACATCCGCCTCGCCGCGGCGACCCAGCCAATCATCATTCCGCAGGTCAACATCTTCGCCGGTGAGCGCTTCGACGAGGCCGCTGAGGCGTTCTTCGGCTACATGACCAGGGATGCCGCGCAGGAGGGGCGCCCGTTCGAGCCGCGCACCGTGCGCATGAAGTCCGACCTGCGCGGGTCGGGTCAGGTCGCCCTGCCGCTCGTCTTCCTCCGCGGTGAGGACGGCGGATGGCGGGTGAAATGGCTGCACCTCTATCTGAAGGGGCACCCCGGCTTCAACCAGGTGGAAGGCAACCGGGTCACGACCGCCCTACTGGTGCGTTCGATCGTGGAGCGCGACTACCTGCGGGTGCGCTACCTGGCCGACCTACTGCGCGCGAAGGAGTCTTCTGGCGGGCACGCCACCTACATCGGGCTGGAGGCTCCGGCCGATCTGCCGCCGGGGGCGCGGGTGTACACGCCGGGGACACTGCATGAGCTGATCCCTGCCTGATAGTGTGAAGAACGCGAGGCCATGGAAGGGCTTCCTTCTCACCTCTTTGGAAGTCTCTAGCCTTTCCGCTTTCCTCGCATTCCGGTCGTGAGGCCATTCAAGGGCTTCCTTCTCACTGGTTCGAATCCAGGCAGGCCCCATGGGCCTACCGGCATCTAGTCCTCGGGCTTTCCTCACGACCGGTCAGAACGCCTCTGGCGATCGCCTTGCGCCCCCGGTCTCACCGCCGGGCGGGGACCGACGCGGGCTCCCCTGCATCGAGGCGGCGGCGCTGGGGGACCACGGTGTACTTCGGGTCGGCGGCCGACGCCTTGCCCGCCTCCAGAACGCCGAAGCGGGTGCACAGCGCGCCTGCGGTGAGGGCGACCCCGGACAGGCCGGTCAGGACGCGGCTGCGCCCGGCCACCGCGGCGAGCAGGCCTCCGCCGACCGTCAGGGCCCGGGCGGCCCGCATCCTACGCCCCGCCTTGCCCAGCCGGTACGGCTCACCGACCAGGCCGAGCCGCCGCTCCATCACCACGCCCGCCACCGTCTCTGCGACGGCTCCCAGCACGGCGGCGGCCCTGGCGGGAGCCGCCTGCGCGCGGGGCGTCGTCAGCATGCCCGCGGCGCCCGCGCTGGCCAGCGCGCTCCCGGCGAACAGGAACGGCAACTCCCTGTGCGCCTCATGCCAGGCGGGCACGGCGGTGTCCGCGAGCAGGACGGCGGTGTAGGTGGACATCAGCGGGCCGGTGAGCGCGGTGACCACGGCCGCGGCGTCACCGGCGGCGGGCAGGAGAGCCGCGACCGCGGGGACGCGCAGGATCGCGGTCGCCCTGGAGGCGGGCAGCACGGGTCCGAGCGCGGACGCGGCGGCCAGCGCGGTCAGCCCGCCGTGTACGGCCAGCAGCCACGACCCCATGCTCATCGGGGAGGTCGGCTTGAACACGCGCATCATGTTGAGGAACCGCTCGGGCCTGCCCAGCTCGGCGACCAGGAACGCCGCGCCCGTGGTCGCCCCGAGCGCGGCGGTGACCCTGGCGGTCAGGGCGAGACGGGCGTTCCCCCCGGCCCCGGCGGCGAGCGCCATCGCGGAGGCGGCTCCGGACAGGCCACCGAGGTAGAGGTAGACCGGCATGTGGGGTTCGTGCCAGACGGGAGATTTGATGATCGGTTGCCCGTAGTAGGACCTGAACTCGGCCTCGGGGACCATCGCCTCCTCGCCGCGCCTCACCGGCCCCTCCTCGTGCTCAGGAAGGACACCGCGACGGCTCCGGCCAGGGACAGCGCCGCGCCTGCGGCCCACCGCCACATCGCGGGCAGGTCTCTGGTCGTGACGACCGGGTCGGGGGGCAGGCCGTACACCTCCGGTTCGTCGAGCAGCAGGAAGAACGCCCCGTCCCCGCCGACGCCGTCCTCAGGGCTGGCGCCGTACAGGCGGGCCTGCGGCCTGCCCTCCCCGCGCAGCCGCTCGACGCGTTCCTCGGCTCTGGCCCGTAGTTCGTCCAGGGGCCCGAACTGGATGGAATCGGTCGGGCACGCCTTGGCGCACGCGGGTTCGAGGCCGCCGAGCTGGCGGTCGTAGCACATCGTGCACTTGAACGCCCTGCCGTCGCGTTCCCGCCGGTCGATCACCCCGTACGGGCAGGCGGGCACGCAGTATCCGCAGCCGTTGCAGACGTCCGCCTGCACGACCACCGTGCCGAACTCGGTGCGGAACAGCGCTCCGGTCGGGCAGACGTCCAGGCATGCCGCGTGCGTGCAGTGCTTGCACACGTCGGACGACATCAGCCAGCCCTCGATGCCCTCCTGGCCGTCCGCGGGCTCACCGGCGCGCTCTCCGGGGCCCGGCGGCTCCTCCTGCCGCCGTACCACGCGGGACTGCTCGATGAAGGCCACGTGGCGCCAGGTGTCGGCCCCCAGGGCGCCGGTGTTGTCGTACGAGGTCGCCCTGAAGACGAACCCGTCGTCGGGCACGTCGTTCCACTCTTTGCAGGCCACCTCGCACGCCTTGCAACCGATGCAGACGCTCGTGTCGGTGAAGAACCCCATCCGCTCAGCCATCGCGGTACTCCTGGATCAGTTCGAGCAGTGCCCTGCCCGTGGGACGCCTGCCGGGCCGCAGGTAACAGGTGACGGCCTTGCTCTCCTGGATGTAGACGTTCGGGTCGAGCACGATGGGCAGCAGGTCGTTGGCGGCGTCGCCGGTCACCAGGCCACCGCTGCCCCAGCCCCAGTGGTAGGGCAGCCCGACCTGGTGGACCGTACGGCCTTGCAGGCGGAGCGGGCGGACCCGCTCGGTGACCAGAACGCGGGCCTCGATCGCGGTGCGGGTCGTCACGATGGTCGCCCAGCCCCCGTTGACCAGCCCGAGCTGCTCCGCGAGCTGTGGCGAGACCTCGCAGAACAGCTCGGGCTGCAGCTCGGCCAGGTAGGCGAGCGGCCTGCTCATGGCGCCCGCCGTGTGATGCTCGGTGAGCCGGTAGGTCGTGAGCACGTACGGGAAGCGCGGCGACCCCGGCGGGTTGTACGGCGTCTCGGCGCGGTGGTAGATCCGACGCGCCGGGTTGGCCCGCTGGCCGTACAGCGGGTTGCGCAGCGGCGACTCGTGGGGCTCGTAGTGGGCGGGCAGCGGCCCGTCGGCCAGGCCCGCGGGGGCGAACAGCCAGCCCTTGCCGTCGGCCTGCATGATGAACGGGTCGGTCCCGGCCAGCGCCGCTTCGGCCAGGGCGCCGTCGGGCGGCAGGTAGTCCGGCGGCTTGTCCTTCTCGAAGTCGGGCACGTCGTGCCCGGTCCACTCGCCCTTCTCCGCGTCCCACCAGACATAGGCCTTGCGCTCGCTCCAGGGGCGGCCCTCCGGGTCGGCCGAGGCCCGGTTGTAGAGGGTGCGCCGGTTGGCGGGCCACGCCCAGCCCCATTCGGGGGCGACCCAGCTCTGCTCACGTCCCGGCTTGCGCCTGGCCGCCTGGTTGACCTCGTCGGCGTAGACGCCGCAGTAGATCCAGCAGCCGCACCGAGTTGAGCCGTCGGGCTTGAGCTCGGTGTAGGCCGACAGCGCCCGCCCTTCGGGGCCGGTGCCGTTGATCTCGCGCAGCACGGCCTCCGCTGAGGGTTCTGCGTGCTCCCCCTCCTCCGGGTAGTCCCAGGTCAGCTCGTGCAGCGGGCGGTCGATCTCGTCGTCGGACAGGCGCGCCCTGAGGCGTTTGCCGAGGTGGTAGTAGAACGACAGCTCGCTGCGGCAGTCGCCGGGCGGGTCGAGCGCCTTGTGCCGCCACTGCAGCAGCCGCTGGGTGTTGGTGAAGGTGCCCTCCTTCTCCACGTGGCTCGCGGCGGGCATGAAGAACACCTCGGTCGCGATGTCCTCCGTGCGCATCTCCCCGGTCTCCAGCTCGGGGCCGTCCTTCCAGAACGTGGCCGTCTCGACCAGGGTCAGGTCGCGCACCACCAGCCAGTCGAGGTTGGCCAGCCCGAGGCGCTGCGCCTTGCCGCCAGAGGAGCCGACGGCGGGGTTCTCCCCGACCACGAAGTAGCCCTTCACGGTGCCGTCGATCTGGCCCATCACGGTCGTGTAGTGGCCGTGGTCGCCGGTGATGCGGGGCAGGTGGCCGAAGCAGAAGTCGTTGTCCTCCGTCGCCGCCTCGCCCCACCACGCCTTGAGCAAGCTCACCATGTAGGAGCGCTTCCCGCCCCAGAAGCCCGTGTCCGCGCCCGCGTGGGCCAGGTAGCCGTCCAGGTCCTCGTGCCGGTGGGCGTGCGGCATCGGCAGGTAGCCCGGCAGGATGTTGAACAGCGTCGGGATGTCGGTCGAGCCCTGGATGCTGGCGTGGCCGCGCAGCGCCAGGATGCCGCCGCCGGGGCGGCCCATGTTGCCCAGCAGCAGTTGCAGGATCGCGGCCGTGCGGATGTACTGCGCGCCGACGGTGTGCTGGGTCCAGCCGACCGAGTACACCCACGCGGTGGTGTGCTCCCGTCCCGAGTTGGCCGTGACCGCCTCGGCCAGCTCTGCGAAGCCGTCCCGCGGGATGCCGCACACCTCCTCGACCAGTTCCGGGGTGTAGCGCGCGAAGTGCCGCTTGAGGATCTGGTAGACGCAGCGCGGGTGGCGCAGCGTCGGATCCGCCGACGGCCTGGCCTGCGCCTGCGCGCCGCCAGAGCCGTACTGCTCGGCCCCCGCCGCCTCCGCGTGGCGCGCGCCGCCTTCCAGCTGCTCCCCGCCCTCCAGCTGCTCGCTGCGCTGACCGGCGGCGGCCTCCTCGCTCACGCCCTCGTAGGCCCAGGTGGACGGGTCGTACCTACGCGTCTCGGGGTCGAATCCGGAGAACAGCCCGTCGAGATCCTCGGTGTCCCTGAACTCGCCGGAGACGATCGTCGAGGCGTTGGTGTAGGCCAGCACGTACTCGCGGAAGTCGAGCTCGTTGACCAGCACGTGGTTGATCAGCGCGCCGAGCAGGACGATGTCACTGCCGGCGCGGATCGGCAGGTGCCGGTCGGCGATCGCGCTGGTGCGGGTGAAGCGCGGGTCGACGTGGAACACCTTCGCCCCCGCCGCTTTGGCCTCGACCACCCACTGGAACCCCACCGGATGGCATTCGGCCATGTTCGAGCCCTGGATGACGATGCAGTCCGCGTTCGCGAGGTCCTGCTGGAAGTCCGTCGCGCCGCCGCGCCCGAAGCTGGTCCCCAGACCGGGGACGGTCGAGGAGTGTCAAATACGCGCCTGGTTCTCGACCTGGATCGCGCCGAGGGCGGTGTAGAGCTTCTTCATCAGGTAGTTCTCTTCGTTGTCCAGCGTCGCCCCGCCCAGGCTGGCGATGCCCATCGTGCGCCGGACGACCTTGCCGTCCTCCTCCTGCTGCCAGGTCTCCCGCCGGGTGCGGAGCACCCGGTCGGCGATCATGTCCATCGCGGTCTCGAGGTCGAGCCTCTCCCACTGGGTGCCGTGGGGCCGCCGGTAGAGCACGTGCGTCTGCCTGCCGGGATGGGTGACCAGCTGCTTGCTCGCCGACCCCTTCGGGCAGAGCCTGCCCCGGGAGATGGGCGAGTCCGGGTCACCCTCGATCTGGGTGACTCGGCCGTCCTTGACGTAGACGAGCTGGCCGCATCCGACCGCGCAGTAGGGGCAGACCGATCGGGCGACGCTGTCGGCCTCCTCGGTCCTGGGCCTCAGCGCGTCCGTGCGCGCGGAACGGGCGGCCTCGGCCCTGGCGTTGCCTCCCCTGAGCTGCCGGAGAACCGGCCAGCGGGAGATCCATCCCCCCTGTGCCATGTTGCGGGTCTTACCCGGCGGTATATGCCCTAATCATCCTGGAAGGAGCGGTCTCCGGTCAGCGGCGGCGGACGCCGTAGACGACCCGCCCCGAGTCGCCGCTGCCGTTGAACTCCCACGGCAGCCGCAGGGTCCACAGCACCCGGTCGGCATCGGCCTCCTCGACCGGCAGGATCATCTGGGTTCCGCTGAGCTTCCTGCGCAGCGCCCTGTCGTAGGCCCGGCCGTCCAGGACGTCGACCTTGCCCCCCGCGGCCTTGACCGCCTCCAGCACCAGGCCGCGGGAGCGCCGGTACCGTTCGGCCCACCAGCTGTCCGGGGCGGGCAGCGGCAGCGGGAAGAACGAGGAGACGACCTCGTCGACCCAGGCGAGGTACCTGATCTCCAGGTCGCTGCCCGGCTGGAGGTCGTCGAGCTCCCGCAGCCTGGTCCACGCCCGCTCCTGGTACTGGCGGCGGGTCTCGACGTCCAGCCTGATCGGGGTTTGCGTGTCTCGTGCCATCTCGTCCAGGCCGTGGTAGATCCCCGGGTCGAGCTCGGCGACCGCGAACATCGCGACGAGGATGTCGTACATCCGCTCCGCCCTCGGGGACCGCCATCGGCCCTCGCCGGGCCCCCTGGGGTCGCCGAGCCCGGGGAAGCCGATGACGGGCAGCGGCGGGACGACTCCCTCGCCGGGCGTTCCCGCGAACATCCGCGCGAAGTGCTCGCGCTGGGACTCTGCGATGGCGTCCGGCAGCCGCAGGCAGGCCACGTGCAGCCCGATCCACAGTCCTTCGGCCGTGGCCGGTACCTCGTCCGGCTCGCCCAGGTAGACGACGGTGTCCTGGTACAGGCGGTCGAACTCATCCCGCAACCGCACGGTGAGGTCGGCGGACACGTCCCGCTCCCCGGCCGTCCTGGCCGCCGCCGCGCCGGGGATCCCGCCGAGCGTCTCGCCCCCGGCCTCGCCGGACGCCTCGCGAGGCTCATCCCCTCGGCTGTGCTCCCCCGCCTGACGGGCCCGGGTCTCCTGACGGATCAGGGGCTCAGGACGAGCCTGGGTCTCCAGATTGGCCCGGGGTTCCGGATGGGTGAGGGTCTCCGGATGGGTCAGGGTCTCCGGATGGGTCAGGGTCTCCGGGTGGGTCAGGGCGAGCAGCAGGCCGACGAGTCCCAGCACGAGACGGCTCTCCTCCCCCCGTGCCTGCTGCGGGCCTTCGCGGTGGAGCAGGATGAGCAGCTGTCCCGCGAGGTCGCCGAGCGCGCTCCACAGCGGGACGCGCAGCGGGCTCGCCGGGTCGGCGAGCTCGGCGGCGACCGCCTGGTGCAGCCCTCGCCCCGGCACCCTGTGGACGGTGCGGAACCGGCCGATCAGCCCCTGTCCCCTCAGGTAGAGGTCGGTCGGCGTCTGCGCGGCCCGCTGGTCCAGATGGGTGTCCAGCCGCGTGACGACGGCGCGCAGCCGGTCGCGCAGCGGTCCGGCGAACGGCGCGGGCCGCCCGTCCAGGCCGAGCAGGGGTTCGAGCAGATCGTCGAGCGTTTGCATGGTGTCGTCCTGTCGAAGGTCAGTGATCACCGGTGAACGGCTCCCACTCCGGCTTGCCGAACGGGTCACCCGGGTCCATCGCGGCGGTGAACACCGAACCGGGGTAGTCGGCCAGATCGGTGAGCTTGCGGGCCGACAGGTACCGGGGATAGCCGACGTTGATCCGCAACCGTCCCAGGTAGTCGAGGGTGACGTGGTAGCGCACGTGCGCGTCCTTGCGAGGCGCGGACATCCTGAACAGCGGGGAGAGGCGGCCGTACCCGTCGGACCAGAGGAACTCCCAGGTCGCCGCGCCGTGCTCCTGAGCGGGCTGCGGCAGCCAGGCGGGGGCGATCGCCCCGGTGAACACCCTGCCGTCCCCTCCGCTCTCCAGGAGGTAGGAGCGCAGGTGGCGCCTGGTGTCCTCGCCGGGGGCCAGAATCGGGAAGAGCTCGACGGTCGCCCTGTCGTCCAGCGCGTCCGGCGTCCTCCTGACGTGGATGGCGGCGGGCAGCCCGGTGGCCTCGAGATGGTTCCCCCCGCGACCGCCGTTCAGCGCCATCCCGACGTCGCCGACGTCGCCGTCGACGAGGTAGATCGGGCTTCCTCCATGGCACAGGTGAATGACCGGCTCAAGCTCCTGGTTGATCTCGATCTGGAAGCGGATCCTCCCCCAGTCGACGTTGGCGCGGGTGAGCCTGTCCTCCTTGCTGTCGAAGGTGAAACGGCCCCACTCAATGGACTCGCCGTGGTCGCCGCCCAGCTCGCGGTGGATGTGGATGTCCTCCTTCATCGGCCGCCACGCCGTACGGACGGACAGTCGTCCCGTGCGGTCGGCGATGTCGAGCTGGTCTCCCGCGTTGAGCAGCATCCCGACCCGTGTGTCCGCGTTCTGCAGGGAGAAGTCGCACGGAAGGCTCTGGAACAGGTTGTCCACGGCGATGCCGACCACATTCTGGCCCGCCCTCAGCCGCTCGCGGCCGTCGACGTGACGCTCCGCGTCGGCCCCCCAGCCCGGGACCTCCTCGCTCTCGATGTCGGCGTACCGGCTGAAGCTGTGCGCCCAGCAGGCTCCGATGGAGGTGGCCTGCTTGGCGTAGCGGCGCTCGACGACCAGGCGGGGGGTGGGGACGCCGTCGGCGCCGCCCGCGCCGTCCGCGCCGTTCATGGTCAGCTCGCGCAACCGCCTGGCCACGATGCGCTCGACCAGGGGCATCGTGCTGGTCTTGCCGGACAGCGCGACGATGTCGATGGGCTCGTCCGGCTCCCTGCGGCGCTGCGCGCTGAACGTGGTGAGCGCGATGTCGACCGCCGCCGTGATGACGGGGGTCGCCAGGTGCTCGAACTGCTCGGGGAGCAGGGTGACCACGGTGTGCCCGAGCCGGTCGACCAGCGCGGCGGGCGGCCGCGACCGGCCGTCGATGTTGTTGAGCACCTCCTGCAGCTTGGTCTTGGGCAGGGTGTACTCCCTGCCCGCGCCCAGGAGCTTCTTGGCCTGCTCCGCCTCCTGCCACAGCCTGAAGAACGCCCGGCCGGGCACGGCGCGCCCGGCCGCGGCCCCCAACGCCGGGCTGTGCGTGGGCAGCAGGTCCCGCAGCCCCACCCAGACAAGGTCAGGTCTCGGCCCGGGATCGGGATTGGCGATGAAGGCGGGGGCGATCGGGCGCGGGGTGCCGTCGGCGCCGACGTGGGACGCCGGCCAGTGCCGCAGCCACGCGTCCTCGCCGTTTCCCACGCCGCCCCTCGCGTCCTCCGCTCCCAACGCCATCAGCGCGTCCGCGATCTCCGCCTTCAGCCAGTGGAAGACCCGCAGGGTCAACAGGTCGCCGCCGAGCTGCGGATGACCGGTCGAGCCCCGTACCTCGGGACGGATCACGTAGTGACGGCCGAAGAACTCCTCCGCGACGTCCCCCGCGGGAACCTGCCGGTCGAGCAGGTGCAGCGCGAACAGGGCGACGTCCGTCGTCCCACCGCCGATGTCGATGACCAGCATGTTCTGCCGCCAGGCCGGGCGGCCCGGCCGTACTCGCCTCGACCTGGCGCGGAACGGCTCGACGCCGGTGTCGGACTCGCCGCCGAAGTCCCGCATGACGAAGAAGAGCGCCGCGGCGACGGCCTCGTCGAACGTCGTGGTCACCTTGGTCATCCTGAGGCTCGACTGCGCCATCTTCTCCAGCGCGCGGCGCCCGGACGGCGGCAGCGTGGTCGGGTAGGTCAGCACGAGGTGGTTCAGCCCGCGGATTCCCCACTCGGCGGACCGTTTCTCGTTACCGTACTCGATGGTCTTGTCCACCAGGTCGTTGTAGGCGTGCATCAGCAACGTGTCGGTCGTCACCGGCGTCTCGCCGTCCCCCGGCAGGTCGGGCAGGTCACGTCGCCGGGAGAAGGCCCGTTTGAGACCGGGGTAGCCGCGCAGTACCCGGTCGGCCCCGTCGCCGAGCACCGCGCGCAGCGGAGAGCCCTCGAGCACCTTGATCTCGCTGGAGATCTCGGGCGAGTCACCGTCGAAGACGACCTGGTGCAGGTACAGCGAGCCGAGCGCGGGGGTGCCGAAGGCGTCGGCGTAGCAGCTGTCGAGGCTCATCGCGTACGCCGTGCCCAGCTTCTCGTCCATCCGGGAGATCGCCACGTCGAGCTCCTTGCAGAGCACGTCGCGGTAGCGGACCGGCGGGACCGGCAGGTAGTTGACCCCGGGCTGGAGCACCTCGAGGCCCTCCTCCTTGACGGTGACCTGGACGGAGTCACCGGTGCCTGAGAAGCCGAGCAGCGAGTTGAGGCGGGTGGTGAGCCCCTGCACGATGTCGTGGCGGACCCGCGGCCAGTCGGCGCCGTGCGATCCGGCGGGGCCGTCGAGCAGCAGGCGGTTGAACCCCTCGAGCAGCACGTCGAACTGTTGCTCGTCCATCTCGACGCGTTTTCCGCCCGTCCTGTCGTACAGGGTGACGGTCGAGGAGGAGGTGCCGAAGTCGATCGCCGCGTGCCCGAAGAAGCTCTCGTGCCGCCGTGGTTCGCCGATCGGAGCGACCTGCCGCGCGGAGTCCCGGTTGGTGCCCGTCCCCTTGGTGGGACGCGTACCCGGCGGCATGAACCGGAGTTCGAGGGGAAACTCCTGGGGGCTCGATCCGGCCTCGCTGAGCCACCAGGCGACCCTGACGACCCGTTCGCCGCCGAGCCCGAGATCGCCCGCCGGGATCGAGGGACCCTGGACGAGCAGGTAGCGTCCCGGCACCGGGCGCGGACGCCAGCCGGGCAGCGTGTACAGCTCGGCGATCCGCGACGCCACACCATCGCCCGGCGGGTGCGGCGTCGGCCCCTGGACATCTACCGCCTGCGCGACCCCGTCCGGTTCGACGAACACGTCGGGCAGGCGGTACTCCCCGTTCACCTCGAAGATCACAAAAATGCCGGTGGCGGTCTCGTCGCTGCCCTCGGCGTCGTTGGGCCCGGCGAACAGCAGGCGCACGGTCATCGGGTCTTCCCTCCGGGCTCCTCGCCCCACTCGTCGAGCAGGTCACGGATCGGGCCGCCCGAGAGGGTGGCGCGCCTGCTCTCCTGCGCCCCGCGGTGGGTGAGGCGCCTGACGCTCTCCTCCGCCGGTACGGCGTTGCGGAGTTCCTGCAACTCGACGCGGAGCTCCCGGCCCAGACCGACCGCGTCGGCCAGCAGGTGCCGCCGCACGTAGTGGTTGACCGCCGCGACGATGTCCCCGCGCACCCTGAAGATGTTCATCTGGTGGGTGACGACCCTGGCCCCCGCGTCCCCGGCGATGTTCTGACGCCCGTTGTGCCAGGGCAGCGCCTGCGCGGTCCGCAGCGGAAACCGCTCCGCGATCTGCGCCGTCTCCGCCTGCGACACGGGGACGGGCACGGGCAGCAGGCCCGCCGCCGCGCCGGGTAGCCAGTCCATCGCGACCAGGCTGAGCAGGTTGTACCAGCGTGCCTCGCCGCCGTCCCCCGGGTCGAGCGCGGCGAGCAGCCGCTCGACGGGGACCTGCAGCTCGGGGTCCTGAAGCTGCTCACGCACGTGGGCCAGCTCCCGGTGGCGCCGCTCCGCCCAGGACGCGACGGCGTCCAAGTAGATCTCCCTGGCCGCGCCGACGGCCCTGACACAGGTGGGCTCGAACCTGCCGAAGAGCCGCTCCGTGGTGTCGGGAGCGACGGCATCGGCCTCGGTCGGCATCCGGCGCGCGATTCCAAACCCGGAGCGTGGCCCGGCCTCCCTCTGGCTTCTGCCGAGCGGCGGGCCGATCCGGCCGTCGTCCCTGACCCTCTCCCGGTACTGCTGCCACTCCCGCCAGGTGAACACGTCGTAGGTCGCGCCGGCCCGCGCGAGGTCAAGGACGGCGGATCCGTCCCCCGGGGTGATGTGCGTGCCCTCGGCCGAGAGACGTTCCGGGTCGGCCAGCAGCCCAAGGGACCTGACCGTGTGGGAGGTCTCCTCCTCGATCAGCCTGAACAGCGCGGTCAGCGAGCCCGTACCCCGTGTGTCGCCGGGAACGCCGCCGAAGGCCGGGCGCAGCATCCGGTCGAGCGTGCGCAGCGCGACCAGCAGGTCGGCGGCGATCGGCACGACCGCCTCGTGTTTGAGAAACACGCCGTAGGTCCGCACGTGCCGCTCCAGCATGGCGCGCAGCCCGGCGATGCCGCCGTCACGCCCGAACTCCCCGAGCGCCGCGGTGTACGCGTGCCCGGGATCGGTCAGGGACAGGTCGGCGGCGATCCGCTTCCACCGCTCCGCCTGGGCCCCGGCCGCCCCCAGCGACTTCGTGATCTTCTCCCCCTCCTCGCCGCCGCTCTCGTACGGCAGGCCCTGGGTGGCGATCGCGACGAGCGAGGAGGTGAAGGCGACCCGGTCCTCTCTGCGCCCGTTGAGCGTCGTCGCCATCCGGTGCAGGGAGGACAGGTCACGGGAGGAGTCGACCAGGTCGGCCGCGCCCGTGTGCAGGGAGTCGGGCGGCTGGAGCAGGTCGAAGCAGTTGGCCGCGACCAGGATCGACTCGCTGAGCGCGCCCTTGCCCCTGCGGTTGCGTTCCAGCAGCGAGTAGAACTGCCGCGCGTCGTCGCGCTCCGCCCGGTGCGCGGGCAACACGATCACGATGGCGTCGATCTCGTCCAGTTCCCTGACGCTGAGGTACTCGTCGCGGACCGCGGTCGCGCCGAGCCCCGGCAGGTCGCACAGCTCCGCCGCGGAACCGTCGCCGGGCAGCGGCCCCGCCCAGTCCCCCTCCGCGACGGAAACCTGGCAGATCACCCTGCGGATCAGGGTGAAGGTGACCCGCAGCGTCTGCGCCGTCAGCAGGTCGCGGGGGGAGACCGGGAATCCCTGCGCGGTGCGCGGGAAGCTTCGGGGCAGGTCCCTGATGTCCTCGATGTCGAGCGCCTCTTTGAGCATCTCCACCTCGACGGGCAGGACCAGCCCCGAGTGGCCCCCCAGCACGAAGTCCCCGGCGAGTTTGAGCGCGTCGCGGATCCGGGTCAGCTCCAAGGTGATCCCGAGGAGCCGGGAGTTCTCCATCGCCGCCCAGTCCAGGGTGGTCTCCGCCCACCTGTTCAGGGCGTCCCAGCCGTCCCTGACGGGGTTGTAGCCGGTGAGCGCGGAGACGTCCCTGCCGCCCCCGGCCCGCTGCACGGTCCTGACCAGCTCGTTCATGATGTAGTCGACGGCGTCGGCCAGCTCGTCACGGGTGAGGTACTCGATCCTGGCGGCACGCAGCCGTGTCGGCTCCCCCGGCGCGGCCCGCTCGACGCGCAGCACCGTCACATTCCCCGTGGTCGGCGACCCCGAGGTCGGCAGCAGTCCCGGCCTGCCGAGCAGCGTGCCGAGCAACATGGACTTGCCCGCGCTGTACTCCCCGACGATCCCGACGGAAACAGGCTTCGCGCAGCGTTCCCTCAGCTTCGCGGCAAGCCTGGCGGCCTGGTCGTGCGCCTGCCGTACGGCTGTCGCGTCCGGAATCTCCTCCTGGCCGAGCGCGGTCATCGCCCGGTCGGCCAGCACGCGGAAGCGGGCGATCGCCGCCAGATGGTCGGTGGCGGAAGAGGAGGCCGATCCGCCCTGCCCGGCGTGGAAATCGGTCAACGAGACTCCTCAGGAGGTTGGTTGGGATATACGCGCGTCCCCCGAACACTCCGGCCGGAGGAGTTACGGATGCCGTCACGTCCTCGGTCGTAGGTGTCCCGCGTGTTCAGCCGGTCGAGGTCGTACCTCATGTCGATCTTGGCGATGTGGGCGTCGCGCAGCCGCTGCGTCTCGTAGGCCTGGCTATAGGCCTGCTCACGCAGCCGCCGCTCGTAGACGGTCGGCCCGCCGAGGAGCTTGACGCTGAGCGGCAGCAGGTCGAGCAGCAGGATGGTGATCCGCAGCACCCACGGCAGGGCGACGACGACGGGGCTGCCGCTGTTGTCGATGAAGTCGTGGAGCGCCTGCTCCTGGGCGACCCAGCCCGTGTTCCTGCGCACGTCGACGCGTTCGGCCTCCCGGCTCGCGCGCTCGTCGCCCTGGTACTGCTTGAAGTCCCTGCTGACCGAGTCACGGGCCAGGTCGCACCTGCCCTGGGCGGCGACGTACTCCCGCTGGGCCTTGTTGTAATCAGCCTCCAGCTTGGTCGCTATCGGACCGAACCCGATGGTGCCGCTGAGCCCCTCCCCCTTCTTGCCCAGGGACTCGTCCTGCTTCTTCTTCAGCGCGGCGTTTCGCGTGCTCTCCTTGCTCTTGGCGGTGGCGCAGAGCTCGGCCCGGTCGTACTTGGCGTCGAGCTGCTTGCGCTTGTCCTCGTCCGCGGCCTTGAACTTGGCGTCGAGCCGGTCGGTACGCGCGGTCTGGGTGAAGGCGAGCTGGTCGCGGACCTCCGATTGGAAGATGAGCAGCGTCACCGCCTCGGCGATGATGAAGGACACGCCGAGGGCGAGGATCCCGCGCATCACGTAGGTCAGCCAGCCGGGCTTCCTGCTCCTGGTCGCCGGGTCGAGCAGCCCGGTCCCGTCAGTGCCCGACAGCACCTTGCCGTAGCTGGGCTCGGCGACGATCGAGCGGTCGATCCAGAAGATGAGAACGCCCCAGACGGCCGCGAAGGGAAGGATCGCCGGGGAGAACCCTCCGCTGATCACGGAGGCGAAGACCGCGAACATCGTCGTGGCGACGAACGAGACCAGGCAGACGAAGATGCCGATCGTCGAGTAGCGGTACAGCTCGCTGCGGTTCGGGATGAGGGCGGGGTCGGCGCCCGCGCACCACAGGAAGGGGCGCGAGACGAACGGCACCCGGTATCCGGCGACGCCGCTGAACTCGGTGTCGAGCGGGGACGGGGCGTACACCTCGGCCGGGGACGGCCTGCTCACCGGGCCAGGCCGGGGCGCGCGCCTGAACCTGAGCCTTTCCCGCAGCCCGGACAGGGCAGCGGAGAACGGCTCGTACAGAGCGCCGATCCCGCGGGGACGCGCGGGTTCCGGATCCCAGTCGTCGACGCCGGTGCGGCGCTCGCCGAACCCCCCGGGTTCGTCGTGAACGGCCTCGTCACGGATGGTGGAGTAGGTGGCCGTCGGATCGTTGGCGGCCCACTCGCTGTAGTAGGCGCCGGGGCCACCGCCCTGCGGCGCCGCGGAGCCGTTCCCCGGGTCACCGCCGTCACGGGCGGAGCCGCCGTTCAGGCCGCCGCCCGGCCCGTTTTCCTGTGTCCAGGAGCCGTCCTGGTCGCGCCCGAACGAACGGGTACGGCCCGCGTCGTTGCCCGGCGTTCCCGTCCGTGTCTCCGTCCCTGCCGGGTCTTCGCCCGACGTCCCCGTTCCGCCGGGACCGTCAACCGAGGGCGCGGCGCGGCCGATGAAGGCCCGATACGAGCGTGTCCCGTCGGGCCCTCCGGGGAGGGGCGGAGGCGGCCCGCCGGCCTCCTCCGCCTCCCGCACGGGCACGGTCTCCTCGGGTGAGGACCAGATACCGTCATACGAGGGCGGAGCGCCATCACGCGGAGGCGGGGCACCCTCGTCCGTAGGCCCGGCGCCGTCACGCGAGGGCGGAGCGTCCCCGTCCGAGGGCACGGCGCCGTCCCGCCCGTTCCTGGGATACGGTCTGGTCTGGCCGTTTCGCGGGGGCGGGGACCAGGTGAAGTCACTTCCCGGGGCGGCGTAGTCGCGGAACTGATTGTCTTCCGTCATCGACTCAGCAGCACCTCAGGTCCACCGTCACCGCGTGTCTCATCCAACGTCGTGTTTTCCGGCATCTTTCTCCCGATCGACTCCGCCGAACACCGCTCCAGCGGCTGGCCCCCGCCTCAACCCCCCGGCCCCCCGGCCCCCCGAAACCAGCTCCGAACCGTCTGGCCACCGCCCCCCGTGAGCCACACTCGCTCCTGCGCGGACCCCGCCCGGTGCCGGTGCTGAACAATGCGATATGCCCGCCGATCGAATGCATATATATGAGGGTTTGTCTTTCGATCCACGCTTATTCTAAACGAGGGATCTCGGCGAAGGGTTCCGGGACACGCACCAAGAAAACCTTTCAGCAAAAGCCGCAAAACCCCCTCTTTCCGGCACTCTACTACTCAAGGGACAAAAGCGCGCGGAGTGCGGCCCGCGCGGCCGAGGTGAGCTCCGAGCGGGCCGTACGAGGTCACCCCCGCCCACGGAGGCCCAGTCGCAGCACAGGCGACCCGTCACGCTTAATGAGAGCTTGCGCACTTCGCAGCGCCCAGCCTTATCCCGAAGGCAATGCATGCCACCATGATTGCCGAAAAGGCCCTACAGGCTACCCGGTCAGGACCGCGCATGACATGAGCCAGGCAGGATTCATTGAATTGACATCCACCAATGGCCTTTACGATGTAGATTTTGTTAAGTGCCCGCCACGCGGCGGGCCCGGCTCGCCGCCCGGCGGATTAGGGCGGGCCGCCGGGGGGAGGCACGGAAGTGATCCGGGTCGGAGACGGGAGCCCCGCCCCCGCCTCCGGACGGCCTTCACCCTTCCTTTGGAGACTTCGATGACCGAACACATGACGGCACCGGGCGATCTGGGCCGCAGGGTGGCCAGACGGCGCGAGGAACTGGGCCTGAGCCGCGAGCGGCTGGCCGCCCTGGCCGGGATCGACTCCGGATATCTCGCGTACCTGGAGGAGACGGCCGCCTCCCCCACGGTGGAGACCATAAGACGGCTGGCCGCCGCCCTGGAGACCGGAGTGGAGGAGTTGCTCGGCGGGACGGTCGACCTGCCGCCGGGGCGCGGCCTCCGCCGCACCCATCCCCGCCTGGAGAAACTGGAGACCGACGAGTGCCTGCGGCTCATCTCCCCGGGCGGCGTCGGCAGGGTGGCCTTCGACGAGCCGGGCGGACCGGCGATCCTGCCGGTCAACTACATGATGCACGAGGGCGCGCTGGTCTTCCGCGCCTCTTTCGGCGGCACGCTGGACGAGAACCTCCGCACGGGCGTCCGGGGCGTCGAGTTCAAGATCGCGTTCGAGGTCGACCGGATCGACGACGCCAACCGTGAAGGCTGGAGCGTGCTGGTGCGCGGCGGCGCGCACCACGTCACGGCCGACGAGCGGGCCGCGGCCGTCGCCTCCGGGGTCGTCCCGTGGGCGGGCGGCGACCGCGACCTGTACATCAAGATCGTCCCAGTGGAGATCACCGGGCGCCGGATCAGGAACGCCTCTTGAGCCCGGAGGAGGCTCCGTTCCCCGGGGGGACCATGATCCCCCGGGAGATGGACGCCTGGGTGGTCGCCCGCCCGGGGCCGATGGCGTCCCGCCCCCTGGACCGGGTCCGGCTGCCGGTCCCGGTACCGGGTCCCGGCGAGGTGCTGGTCGAGGTCGAGGCATGTGCTGTCTGCCGTACCGACCTGCACCTCGCGGAGGGCGACCTGCCGCCGCGCCGTCCCGGGACCGTGCCCGGTCACGAGGTCGTCGGGCGGGTGGTCGCGCGTGGCCGGGACGCGGAACGGCTCCCGCCCGGCGCCCGGGTCGGGGTGGCCTGGCTCCGCTCGACCTGCGGGCGCTGCCGCTACTGTCTCAGGGGCGCGGAGAACCTCTGCCCGCTGTCCACCTACACCGGCTGGGACGCGGACGGCGGCTACGCCGAATACCTCACCGCCCCGCAGGACTACGTCCACCCGCTGCCGGAGGAAGCGCCCGCGGAGAAGCTGGCCCCGCTGCTGTGCGCCGGGATCATCGGTTACCGGGCCCTGCTCCGCTGCGACCTGCCTCAGCGGGGCCGTCTCGGCATCTACGGCTTCGGCGCCTCGGCCCACCTGACCGCCCAGCTCGCCATCGCGCAGGGCGCGGCCGTGCACGTCATGACCCGCTCGGCGCGGGCCCGTGAGCTGGCTCTGCGTCTCGGGGCCGCCTCCGCTGGAGACGCGGCGCAGGCCCCGCCGGAACCGCTGGATGCCGCGATCCTGTTCGCCCCGGCCGGGGAACTGGTGCCGGTCGCCCTGGAGGCCCTGGACCGGGGCGGCACGCTCGCCGTCGCGGGCATCCATCTCAGCGACATCCCGTCACTGGACTACCAGCGCCACCTGTTCCAGGAGCGGACGCTGCGCAGCGTCACCGCGAACACCCGCGCCGACGCCCGCGCGTACCTGGACCTCGCCTCGGCCCATCCCCCGGAGGTCACGACGGTCCCCTATCCCTTCGACGCCGCGGACCGTGCGCTGGGCGACCTGGCCGCCGACCGCGTCGAGGGCGCCGCCGTGCTGCTGTGGTGATCCCGCCACGGTCCCGGAATCCGCGGGAAACGCGAAGGGGAACGACAAAAAGGTACGGCGGGCGGCCATGCCCGCCCGCCGTACCCGGTATTCGGTTATCTAGAGGATCCGGCTAGTGCCTAGAGGCGCTGCCAGAGAGCCGGGACGTTCGGCGGGTCCCAGCCGGGCAGGGAGGTGTGGCTCTGGAGGCAGCGGTACCTGACGCCGCTGTAGGTGACGATGTCACCGGCGTTGTACTGCTTCCACTCCTTCCAGTCCGTGCCGCCCTGGTCACTGTTGACGGTGAGGGTGAAGGTCGCCGCGTGGCTGACCGAGGCGCCCGCGCCGTTGAGGGTGATCGTGTAGGTGCCCGCCGGGGTGGTCGACGAGGTGGCGATCGAGACCGAGGAGGACTGGCCCGAGTTGATGGTGGGCGAGCCGAAGCTCACGGTGGTGCCCGTGGGGGCGCCGCTGGCGGTCAGCGAGACGCTCTGCGCGTTACCGGAGGTGACCGTGGTGGACAGGGTCGCGTTGGTCGACCCACCGGGCTGAACGGTCGCCGACGACGGGTTGACGGCGACCGAGAAGTCGTCCTGGCCCGGGTTGTCGGTGGTGACGGTGAGGGTGAAGGTCGTCGCGTGGCTGATCGAGGCGCCCGCACCGTTGATGTTGATCGTGTACCGGCCCGCCGGGGTGCTCGCCGAGGTGGCGATCGAGACCGAGGAGGACTGGCCCGAGGTGATGGTGGCCGGGCTGAAGCTCACGGTGGTGCCCGTGGGGGCGCCGGTGGCGGTCAGCGCGATGCTCTGCGCGTTACCGATGGTCGTGGTGTTCACGGTGGTCGTGGTGGACGCGCCCACCTTGACGCTCGCCGCGGACGGGTTCGCCGTGATCGTGAAGTCGTTCTGGTTCTGGGTGCAGGTGGGCTCGTTGGAGCCGGCCGGGACGCTGACGGCGGTCCAGGCGGCCTTGACCGCGTTGAACTCGACGCAGCTGTTCGGGAACTGGGTCTTGGCAGCGGCCAGCGTCTGGGCGCGAGCCTGGGCGTGGGTCCGGCTGCTGGAGGTCCGCAGCTGCAGCGAGGCCAGGTAGATCGCGCCGGCCTTCTGGATGCCGATGCCGGTCAGGCTGGACGGGCCGGAGCAGACCGGGCTGGTCGGCTTGCCGCCACCGGGGTTGGTGCCCTCGGCGACCAGGTAGAACCAGTGGTTCTGCGGGCCGGCCGCGGCGTGCACCTCGGTGTTGGGGATCGAGGAGCTGTAGCAGTTCGGGTCGCCGCTGTGCTGCGAGGGCTGGTACATGTAGCGGATCGGGCCCTGGCCGACCAGGTTGACCTCTTCGCCGACGGTGTAGTCCGGCGGGTCGTTGGGGTTGTTGGCGTAGGCCTCGAGCAGGGCGCCGAAGATGTCACCGGTGGACTCGTTGAGGCCGCCGTCCTCGTTGCCGCCGCCGCCCCCGCCACCGGAACCGGCGAACTGGTAGATGGCGTGGCCGTACTCGTGGCCCACGACGTCCATCGGGGTGGCCTGCTGGTTGTTGGCCTGGTTGTGGCCGAAGTTGGTGTAGGAGCCGTTCCAGAACGCGTTGACGTCGTTCAGGCCGACGCGCGCCGGGTAACCGCCACCACGGCCGTTGATGCCGTTGTAGTTGAACCACTCCTTGAGCATGTCCCATTCCTTCTGTGCCGCGTAGTACGCGTCGACACAGGCGGTCTCAAGGTTGGTTCCCTGGCCGTTGCCCCAGGAGTCGGTGCTCTTGGTGTACGGCGAGCCGTTCTGGCCACCACACGCCAGGCCGCTGCGGGTGCCGTCCCGCATCGTGAACCCGGAGCTGGTGGTGATGTTGACCTGGCCGTTGTAGAAGCCCTGGCCGGTGCCCATCTTGACCGCGTCCCACTTGCTCAGGATCGAGCCGTTCAGCGCGTCGACGTAGACGTGCTGGACGCTCGGGGCGGTCTTGGAGCTGCCGCTGACGACCACTTCCCAGGCCATGCGGGGCGCGCCCGCCTCCGGCAGCGCGTGCACGACCAGCTTGGGCGTGCTGACGCTGTCGACCTTGGCCAGCAGGGTACGGGCCTTGCTGGCGGCCTTCGCCGCGGACACCGTGGTCTTGGTGTCCAGCGTCAGCTCGGTCTTCTGCGCGGTGTCGACGGTCGCGACCTTCAGCCCCGCGCCGTCGGTGGAGACCACGACCCCGCCGCCGTAGACCGGCACACCGCGGTAGGTGCGGTTGTAGGTGAAGAACTGCATGCTGCCGACCGAGGTCGTCTTCTCCAAGGAGAAGACGTCGTCCTCGCCCTTGGCCAGGTTGTCGGCCTCGGCGGCGAGGGCCTTGTCCGCGAGCGCGGCGCCGCGCTTACGCCCCTCGGAGCTCGGCGGGGTGAGGCCGAACGGGTCCGACGTTATGGTGCGGGCACCGGCGTTGGCCGGCGCCGCGGTGGCACTCGTGGCGCTCACGATCGACGTAGTGGTCATGGCTGCGATCGCCAGCATGGCGACCGCGCCCAGTTTGACCTTGGGATTCACGCGGGGTGACTCCTCTCGGTGTCCCTTGGGGGGTTAGAGGGATGCAAGGAGCCCTGACACTTGGGCTGGACCAAAGCTGACACCGAGGGGGCATGGCGGAGTACCCCACGAAATTCCATAACTTCGCCATATAGCGGGTTGTGGGTGCGAAAACGCTATCGGGGGGCGTCATTCTTCCACCCCGGCACCGGCGCCCGCGACGGCCTCCGGCGCGAAACCCCGCCATGAGCCCGCCGAAACCCGGGGGCGGCCGCGACGGGAGCGCAGGCCTGCCGCCGCCGCGCGGAAGGGGACGCGCAGGGACAGATTTTTCCACTAAACTAGTAGGGAATATCAAACGCGTCTCATGATGCGGGACACAAGATCACCCAAGGCGCCCCGGGCCACACCTTAAATCCCCATTTAACCAGCAGGTTTTCCTATATTGTGGGAATATGGAGAAGAACGGCAGTCCGGTCGGCACGCAGGCCGTACAGCGGGCCATGAGCGTGCTCGCCTGTTTCAGGGACGGCGGCCCCATGCTGAGCGCCTCCGACCTGGCCCGCAGGACGGAGCTGTCCACGTCCACCGCGCACCGGCTGGCTCGCGCCCTGGTCTCCATGGGATTCCTTGAGCAGGACGCGCGGACCTCCAGATACCGCCTCGGGCCCTCGATGACGGAGCTGGGTCAGCTCTCCTTCCACCAGCGGGGCCTGCACCGGGTTGCGCCCGAGCTGGGCCAGCTCGCCCGCGCCACCTCCGCGACCGTGGACCTGGCGATCCGCAACGGCCGGTATGCGGTGATCCTGATCGGCGGCTCGGTCGACCCGGAGAGCGGGACCGGCCTGCGCAGGCCGCTGCACTCGACCGCGCTCGGGAAGGTCCTGCTCGCGTGGGCCCCTCCCGGCGAGGAGGACCTCGCCGCACTCGGCCCCCTGCGGGCGCAGACGGAACGGACCATCGTCGACCCCTGTGACCTGCGGGCCGAGATAGAGCGGGTGCGCAAGACCGGCTACGCCCTCAACGACGGCGAGTCCTCCCACGGGATCAGGACCCTCGCGGTGCCGGTCCTGGACCGGGCGGAGCAGGTCCGCTACGCGCTGGCCGTCCGGTCGACGCCCGAGGTCATCACCGACGCGCGGATCGGCTGGTTCGCCATGCACGCGCGGGCCTGCGCCAGGGCGCTCGAGGTGCTGCTGCTGTCCCCCGAGGAGCGCAGGGTCACCGACTTCGGCTGACGGCCCTTCCCTCCGGATCTCTCAGAGGCCTCTCCCGCCGTCGCGGGGCCGCCCACCGTGGGAGGCGCCTCGCCGAGGAGCGTGACCTGGCCGGTCGTGTTTCCCGCGACGACCCGCAGGACCGCCTTCGCCCGGCCGACGCCCGCGGGGGTGAAGCGTACGGATATCAGGCAGGTCCCCTTGGGGGGCAACGGGTGTCCCGCGCACGTGTCCCCGACGACGGCGAACCGCGGGTCGGAGACCGACGAGGCGACGGACGCGATGCTCCTCGGGCACGTGTTGCTCACCTGTACCTGTCTCACGGCCGAGACCGCGACACCGGAGAAGCCGAGCTGTCCGGGCGCGACGTTCGCGCATCCGACGGTCCGCGGGCGCTCTTTGATCATCTGGATGACCGGGGGCACGACGTAGACGGCGCCCGCCCCGGCAGCCACCGCCCCAAGGATCGCAAGGCCGGTCTTGATCGCCAGCGCCCTGGCCGCCAGGCCCGTCACCGTCCCGGCGAGCCCCGGGGGCCCGGCCCCGGTTCCGCCCGCGCCCGCCGCGGCGTGGACGCCCCTGGCCGCCGCGCCCGGGCCGCCGGAGATCACGGACGCGGGCGGAGCGGTCATCGCGGCCTGCGCGCGCGTGGTGATCGCCGCCCCGGCGGAGTCTCCGAGCTCCCGCCACAGCAGCGCGGCGGCGGCGAGCGCGGCCGCGGCACCCGTCGCGCCCTTGGCGAGCATGTGGACGCCCCGCTCGTGGGTGAAGTACGCGACGGCCCGTTCGTCCCCGGCCCTCTCCGCGGCGGCGAGCCCCGCGTCGAGCAGCTCACGCCAGGCGCCCCAGCGCAGCGCCCCGGCCATGGCGGGAGCGGCGGCGCGGGCGAGCCGTACGGCGAGGTCGGGCCTGCTCTCCGTCATGACGGTCGTGAGCCCGGTGAGCAGGCCTGCATGGGCGGAGAGCGCAGACGCGCTCGTGCCCGGCGCGCGGGCCCACCCGGTAACGCGGGCGGTGAGAGCTTCGAGGGCTTCGGCGCCGGGCGCCGCCTCCGCGGGCAGCAGGCCGCCGACACCCGGCGCGAGCCGGTAGCGGCGCCCGCCGGAGGAGGGTTCCTCGGTGAGCAGGCCGAGCCGTACCAGCCGCCCGGCCGCCTCGGCCGCGCCCTCGGTACCGGCGACCTCGGCGAGGAGGCCCTCCGACACCGGCGCGGACGGCAGGGCCGCGAAGAGAGCGAGCACGTCCCGCTCCGCCCGTCCGAGCCGGGCGTAAAGGAAGGGCACCGCGGAGCCGAACACCGGGCCGTCCCCGAGCCGGCCCTCGGGGGTCATGGAGGCGGCTGCGGCGCGGATCAGCTCCAGCGGCCCGCCTCCCGTCGTCTCCCACAGCGAGGTCGCCGCGGGGATCTCCTCCCGCTGCAACGGCCGGCCGAGCTCGCGGGCGAGCAGGCCGAAGGCCGCCCGCCTGCCGAGGCCGCCCAGCTCGACCGTCCTGTCCGCCGGGCTCTGCCCGCTCGCCGAGGTGAAGACCAGGGCGATGCCCGGCCCGGTCTCGAGGAACTCGCGTAGCCGGCCGGGCGGGCAGTCCAGATCGTCCACCAGCAGCACCGCGGAGATCCCGCCGAGCAGCTCGCGAAGGCGCGTCCGGCTCGGCGCGTAGCCGGATCCGTCGAACCACGCCTCGAACAGGTCCTGGAGCACGTCGTCCAGCTCGCGCCCCGCCCCCCTGATATGGACAACGGGCTCGCCCCGGTCGGCCACATCGTGAGCCAGGCGGCGCAGCAGGGTGCTCTTGCCGATCCCGTCCGGCCCGCGGATCTGCACCGGCTCGCCTGGAGCGATCATCAGCCCGAGCGCGGCCCGCTCCTCCTCACGCCCGATCGGCTCGTCTCCGAGTGGGGGAAGCGGGGGAAGGACGAGCCGCCGGGCCGGAGACGGAAGCGCCTTCGCCGCGGAGACGGACAAGCCCTGCTCCGTGCTGACGATGACGTGCCGGTCGCCCACGACGAACCGGTTCCGGGGATGTGACATGGATCCTCGCCTCTCGTCGGAACCCCCGAGATCAGCGGCAGTCATCCGGCGCATCGGGTCCTCCCCAAGCGCTGTATGGCTAGATGTTACCCAAAGACCCGTTATCGTTACAGGGAGTTGTCCCGATCGGGCCAACTCCCCGCGGACGCGGCCACGGCAGGCCGCGCCGTGTGAGAACCGGAGTCAGCCCTCGCCCGCCGACGGGAGCACGGTGTTGACCGAGGAGAGTACGGCCGGCACGGACGCGGAGATGGACGCCACCGGATGACGGCCGAGGACATGTGAGGAAGAGCATGTAAGGAGGCCACCGGGGGACGGACCGGCCACGGGGCGGAGATCGTGCGGGTGGCGTGCTACTCCTGACGTACGAGCGCCCTCACTCGAGGGTACGACCGCCTTCAGTCTCCGGGGTGATGAAAAACGGGCGCGGGCCGAGGAGCCTTGAGTCCGGTGACTCGATCGGAGTCCCGTCCCCGGCGCGCGTCCGAAAGCCTCCGGGGAAGACTCGGAGATCAGGGGGCGGTCATGAACCACGCGGTCAGAATGACCCGATGGCTGGGCAACGCGATCCTCTCGCTCGCGCTCGTCCTTCTTGTCACCTCATGCGCCGCCCGGGGGCCGGGGGCCGTCGCACACCATCCGGGCGCGGCCTCGGGCAGCCCGAGCGCGTCGGCCGCCGGGGCGCACGGCCTTCACGGCAAGGTGGCCGCTCCCCCGCCCGCGGCGCCGCTGCGCGCCTCGGAGCGGTTCGTCAGCCTGACGCTGCCCGAGCCGTACGAACCGAAGGCCCCGTCGGGGGGAACGGACGAGTACCGCTGCTTCCTGCTCGATCCCGGGCTGGCCGAGCGCTCCTTCCTCACCGGCAACCAGTTCCTGCCGCAGAACACCGACCTCGTGCACCACGCGATCCTCTACCGGCTCGGCCCGCAGGAGGCGAAGGCGGCCCAGGACCTCGACGCCCGCACACCGGGTGAGGGGTGGACGTGCTTCGGCGACACGGGCATCGAGGGCGGCGCCTGGGTCGGCCACTGGGCGCCGGGGGCCAACGAGACGCTGCTCACCCAGAAGGTCGGCTACCCGATGCCCGCGGGCAGCAAGCTGGTCATGCAGGTGCACTACAACCTCCTCGCCACCGAGGGCAAGCCGGGCGGCACCGACCGGTCGGGGATCCGGCTGCGGTTCGCCGACGGCGGGACGAAGCTCACGCCGCTGGAGACCGGGCAACTGGCCGCGCCCATCGAGCTGCCCTGCACCGCCGAGGAGTCCGGGCCGCTGTGCGACCGCGCGGCCGCGGTCGACGACGTCGCCCACCGGTTCGGGGAGCAGGCGAGGCAGGGCGTGAAGGGCCTCGGCCAGTACTGCGGCAAGGCGAAGCCCCCGGTCGCCGGATCCACCCAGCACTGCGACTACCCGATGGGGGTGCCCGGCACCGTGTACGCCGTCGCCGGGCACATGCACCTGCTCGGGCGCTCGATCAAGATGGAGCTCAACCCGGGCACACCCGGGGCGCGCACCCTGCTCGACATCCCCTCGTACAACTTCGACGAGCAGGCCATCCGCCCGCTGGCCACGCCGGTCGCCCTCAAGGCGGGTGACACCCTCCGGGTGACCTGCACGCACGACGCGGGCCTTCGCAAGCTGCTGCCCGCGCTGCGCGACCTGCCGCCGCGCTACGTCGTCTGGGGCGAGGGGACCAGCGACGAGATGTGCCTTGGGCTGCTCGTCTGGTCACCCGGCCGGGGAGCTGCCGCGGGCGGGAACGGCTGACGGGCGGGCGGCGCCGTACGGGGCGGGTCGAGTCCCGCGCGGCCTACGAGGACCGTCCGGCACCGCTCGCCGGACCCGCTACCGGAACGCCGAGCCGGGCGTCTGCCTGATCCAGCCGGGTGGCTTCCGGCCCGTCGCCGCCTCGTACGCCGCGCCGACCTCCCCGGGGGCGTTCAGGTAGGCGATGCGCAGGCCGTTCGCGGCGGCACCGGTGATCTCCTGGCCGTGCTCCCGCAGTTTTTCCCCCAGGACGAGGGTCTCGACCCAGGGCGCGACGGCCTCGCCCCACCGGGCTGTTCCCGCGAGGGTGAACCCGTACACGCTGAGGCTCTGCGCGTAGCCCTGCAAACCGGTCTCCGGGTCGAGCGCGAACAGCGCCCGGTGAAGGGCCACGGCCTCCTCGCCGACCGACACTGCGTCCGCCCAGCGTTCCGCCTCCCCCAGGCACTTGCCGTGGTTGCCGACCGCGACGGCCAAGCCCGGCAGGAAGGCCTCCCGGTCGAGGGCGGCCAGCTCACGCCACAGGCCGACGGCCTCCCCGCTCGCCGCGACCGCCTCGGCCCGCCGCCCCAGCTCCGCGAGCCTAACGGTGTGGGTGTTCAGCAAGTCGGCCAGGAGCGGCAGGTGGGTCTCCCGGTCGAGGGCGGTCAGCTCCCGGCGCAGACCGGCGAGTTCCTCACCCGCCACGACCGCCTCCGCGAGCCGTCCCGCCGCGGCCAGACGGTTCAGTTGGTTGCCCAGCGAACCCGCGAAGACGAGCAGGTAGCCGTCCCGGTTGAGCGTGGCCAGCCCCCGCCACAGGCCGACGGCCTCCCCGCCCGTCACGACCGCCTCCGCGAGCCGCCCGGCTCTCTCCAACTGGAGAGCGTGGTTGTTCAGCGTCTTGGCCAGGTCGAGCAGGTAGGGGTCCGGGCTATGCGCGGCCAGTCCTCGCCAGAGGACGGCGGCCTCCTCGCTCGTCACCGCGGCCTCGGCGGCCCGTCCCGCCGCCGCCTGGCACCTGGCGTGGGTGTTCAACGACCTTGCCAGGCCCGGCAGATGGGTGTCCCTGTCGGCCTCGGCCAGCATCCGGTAGACGAAGACGGACTCCTCGCTCGCCACGACCGCGTCGGCGGGCCGTCTCACCTCGGCCAGATAGGTGGCGTGGTTGTTCAACAGATCGGCCAGGCCGGACAGGTGGGCGCGCGGGGCACGGCTCGCCAGCTCCCGCTTGAGGCCAACGGCCTCCTCACTCGCCGCGACCGCCTCTGCCGGCCGCCCCACCTCCATAAGGCACGCGGCGTGGTTGGCCGCGGAACCGGCCAGGCCCGGCAGGTGGGAGTCGCGGTCGACGCCGATCAGCTCCCGGTGCAGGCGGACGGCCTGCTCGATGATCGGCAGCGCATCGGCCCACCGTTCCACTCTCACCAGGCAGAAGACGAGGTTGTTCAACGAGACCGCCAGCTCGGGAAGCCATCTGTCGGGATCCGCGTCGGCGAGCCCGCGATACACGCGTTCCTGGAGCTCGATGACGCCCAGCGTCAGGCCGGCGAGGCTGAGGGAGGATCGCGGCAGGGAGCCGGAGACACGGTCGAACTGCTCAGTGAGGTGGTCCGGCGACTGTTCGCCCAGTTCCAGCAGGCCGCCGACCAGGGGGTCTGGCCGTTCGACGACCGGCGCCGCGAGCTGGGCCGCGGTGGCGTACGGCTCAGCGCAAGTCGCGACCAGGCGCCGGATCTGGCCGTCCAGGCTCGGGGTGAAGGCGGGCCGTACCGCCGCCCGCGCCATGACGATCAGCAGGGTGCGCGCGTCGAAGACATCCGTCGCCAGGGAGGCGATCGACGGCAGCAGCGTGTCCTGCTCGACCAGGATCTGGCCCGCGAGCCGTTCGGCCAGCCGGTCCGGCTGGATCGCGGCCACCTGGACTCCGGCCGCGCGATCGTGCTCGGCGGGAGGGTAGAGGGCGGCGAGCCAGGCGGCGACGTCGCGGGCGTGGGCGTCACCCGCCAGCCGTCCGACGGCCAGGGCCCGGTCCGGGTCGCAGGGGCCGAGCAGGATCGCCGCGGCCAGGGCCCGCCACAGGGCCTTCTCGGCCTCGGCGTGCTGTTCGTCGGGATCGAGGCGGGCCGACAGGACCCCCGGCTGCAACAGCCTTCGCCGGTGCGCGACCCGCAGCAGGTAGTCGCGCTCGTGCCCGGCGAGCTCGGCCTCCGGGTCGGTCACGGTCGAGGGATCGCCGCCGACGGCCGCGCGGAGCAGGGCGTTGAGGGCGGCCATGTGCACGGTCAGCGCGTTTCCGTACCGTTCGTCGGCCAGGTCGGGCGGTGTCCGGCACAGCCGCAGGGCGAGGCCCGGCCAGTCAGCCGCGGGAAGCTCGGGGAAGCCGGGCAGGAGTTCGGCGAAGCGATTCACCGCGCCGGCGAACTCCTGCCCGCGGAGGTCGGCGGTTCCCGCCAGCGGAGCCAGTTCGACCGTCTCCGCGACACACCGGGGGTGTTCGCGTGCCAACCGGTGGCGCAGGGTGTCCCACCAGGCGCCCGCCGCCCTGGCCAGCAACAGCACCCTGACCGGCCGTCGCGGCGGGGTCGAGAGCAGGGATTCGAGGAGCAGGGCGACACGCTGCGGGCCCGACTCGGCGTAGTCGGCGACGATCAGCACCGGACAGGTGCCCTCGGCCAGACGCGCCAGGATCTCCGGGGTCAGGGCGCGCTCGCCGACGGCGTAACCTGCGTCCTCACCGGGCAGGTGCTGCGGGGAGTCCAGGAACCCGCCGACCCACGAGGCGGGGGTGAGGTGGAGGAACCGGTGCGCCAGGCGGGTCTTGCCCTGGCCGCCCTCACCGGTGATCAGCTTCACCGAGACCGGGCGGGGGTCGTCACGCCAGATCGCCAGTTCCTCGAGCAGAGCCTCGCGGCCGTGGAAGGCGATGACCTGGCGGGACGCCCCGAGCAGCGAGCCCGGGGTCACCGCGGGCGTTTCGGCCCGTTCGGCGCGGAACAGGCCGCGCAACTCGACCGGCTCGGCGGTCGGATGGCCGGTGAGGGCGGCGAAGACGGGATCGTCCAGCAGCGCGGTCACCGGTTCCGCGACGAGCCTGCGGGAGCCGTAGGCCGGCGGGTCCTCGATGATCACGCCGGTGAGCAGCGGGCCGCAGAACAGCGCGGCGCCGGACATGCCGACCCAGTGGCCCGCCTCGGGGGCGGCGCTGTGCACGGCGGCGTTGATCCGCCTGGCCAGGTGGCCCGCGCCGGGATTGACGGTGCCCGTGGCGTGATCGGTGTCGCGCAGGCCGCCGGGTCCCCACATGGCGAGGGGGAACCCGACCGCCTCCCAGGGGATGGCGGGAGTACTGGTGACCAGCCGCCCCCAGCGTGTCGGCGCCGAGGCGCTGGCCACAGGGCGCGTCAGGCGCAGCAGGGCCGCGTCCAGACGGCCCTCGGCGCACCAGGCCACCTCGCACGGGATCGAGGCGGGATCGTCCAGTGACCGGACGACGACGGGACCGCGAGGCGGATCGTCACCGCCGCGAGTCCCGGCGCCGAGGACGTGCTTGGCGGTCAGCACCAGATCAGGGGTGACCAGGTAGCCCGACCCGAACGAGCCCGTCCCGTCCGGAGTGGCCGCCCAGACATCCACCACACGCCCGATGTCCACCCGTGTTCCCTCCACGAGGATCCGGATCTCCACGGTGCCCCGTATCTCCTTGCCGGGACACCGGCACCGGATCGCCGGGCGGAACGGGTTCCGAGCGCATGACGTTCGAACTCGGAGCGAGCCGGGCTCCCCGCGCCCGGACCACCATAGCCGGGCACATCACTCCGGCCATGCCAAACGCCGAATACCGCGCACAATCACTGACGCCGAACGGCAAAGGCGATTATCAACCAGACATTTCCGGCGTTACCTATCAGACATTCCTCGAATCATCTCGGCATAAAAGCCCTGGTCGCGGACAAGGGCACGACCTGCCACGATGCGGCCGGAAACCGGAACGGCCGGGCGCGCCTCGCCGTACGGCCGGAGCATCTCCCCAAAACGCCATCAATCGCGTTATACGCCCTCCCAATGAAGGTGAAGCGCTCTATCGTGTGAATCGCGCCGTCAGACGGGAGCCGAGCATGGGTGACGAGCCACTGTCGCTGGCCGAGGCGATGGAGCTGGTCCGAGGAGAGGTCGCCAGGGCCCGCAGCCGGGCCGAGGCGCTGGGCGAGGAGCTGCGTTTCACCGTCGGCACGGTCGAGGTGGAGTTCCTGGTGCAGATCACCCGCGAACGCGGCGGTGAGGGCAAGCTCACCCTCGGCGTGGTCGAGGCCGGCGCCTCGGGCAAGGGCACCCGCGCCGACACCCACCGCGTCATGTTCTCCCTGACCCCGTTCTCCACGGCCACCGGCAGGCCTCCCACCATCGGCGACGAGACCCCCCAGCCCCCACCACGCCCTTCCTATCCATAGCCCCCGAAGCCGGCCCGCAAGGTCGCGGCGGCCAACGGGGTCAACCGCTCGCCGTCACCTCTCCGACGGCCAGTTTCGCAGCGCGACCTCGGCCGCCCTGAGCAGCTCGTCCCGGCTCGCGCCCCCGGCGGCCTGGACCGCGATGCCGTCGGTGAGCAGGATGACGAGGCGGGCCAGGTCCGCGGGATCGCAGCCGGCGGGCAGGTCGCCGTCCTCCTGTGCCCGCGTCAGGCGGGCCGCGAGCGCCACCTCGCCCGCCCGCCTGCGCGCCACCACCTCGTCCCTGACCTGGTCCGTCTCGGGGCCGCCCGGCTGCGCGCAGCGGACGCTCAGGCAGCCGCGGGGGGTTGCGGGGCCCGCGGTCAGCTCGATCGCGCCGTAGACCAGGCGCTCGACCACCTCCCGTGCCCGCAGCGCCTCGAGGGCCCGCGCGGCGTACCCGCCGGGCCCGTCGACGTAGCGGTCGAACACCTTGCGGAAGAGCTCCTCCTTGTTGCCGAAGGCGGCGTAGAGGCTGGGGCGGTTGATGCCCATGGCGGCGGTCAGATCGGATATCGCCGTTCCCTCGTACCCCTGGCGCCAGAAGACCTCGAGCGCGCGGTCGAGCGCGGCCTCGGGGTCGAACGCGCGTGGACGCCCTCCCGGCATGCGCACCTCCAAGTTTCTTACCAATCGGTACGTTACCCCGTTGACACCGTCTCGCGGGCCGGACTAGTTTTTTACCGATCGATACATAATTTGTGCGGGAAACACGAGCGAAGGAGAGACATGAGCACGGCATTCGCGCGCCCGATCCGCGTCGGGGTCGTCGGCGCCAGCCCTGGCCGGGGATGGGGCACGGCGGCGCACCTGCCGGCACTCCTCGGTCTGGAGGAGTACACCGTGACCGCGGTCGCGACCACCAAGCCGGACAGTGCCCGCCGTACCGCGGCGGCGTTCGGGATCGAGCACGCGTTCGCCGACGTGGGCGAGCTGGCCGCCCATCCGGACGTCGACGTGGTCGCCGCGGTGGTGAGGGCGCCCGGCCACGCGGAGGCGGTGCGGACCGCGCTCGCCCACGGCAAGCACGTCGTGTCGGAATGGCCGCTGGGAGTGAACCTGGCCGAGGCCGTCGAGCTGGCCGAGGCCGCGACCGCCGCGGGGGTCGTCCACGCCGTCGTCCTGCAGGGCTTCCACTCCCATCCCGCCGCCTTCGTCAAGGAGCTGATCGCCGAGGGCCGGATCGGCGAGCTGGAGTCGATCACCGTCGTGGCCGCGGGCGATCCGCTCGGCGGCGACCGCATCTTCCCGGACCTCGCCTGGAGCGTCGATCCGGCGGCGGGGTCGAACCTCCTGACCATCATGGCCGGGCACTTCCTGGCGATGGCCGAACACCTGGCGGGCCCGCTGACGGAGGTCTCCGCCTCGCTCGCGTACCGCCATCGCGAGGTCGTCGTGGCGGAGACCGGCGAGCGGGTGCCCAGCGGGGTGCCCAGCCACGTGGCCGCCCACGGACTTCTGGAGAGCGGGGCGACGGCCGCGCTGAGCGTGCACGGGGGAGGCGGGACGCCCAGCGGCTTCCAGATCAAGATCACCGGAAACGAGGGCGCGCTGACCGTCACCCCGGTCCGATCGTCGGAGTACATGCACTGGGGAGACTGGACGATCGTCCACTCGGCCCCGGACGGCACCCGCGCCGAGCTGCCCCTGCCGAGCCACCACGCGCCGCCCGGCGGCTTCCGGGGCCCGGCCACCCACATCGCCGCCTTCTACCGGCGGGTGGCCCCGGCGTTCGCGGAGGGCCGGCAGGCGTTTCCCTCCTTCCACGACGCCGTGCGGCAGCACCGCGTGCTGGCCGCCGTCGAGCACGCCTCCCGGACCGGCGCCCGCCAGAAGATCGTCCCCTGAGACCGCGCGTCTCCCGGTGAGGACTCAGGCTCGAGGCTGAGGGCGCCGGGCCTGGGGTTCAGGCCGCCGACGTGGAGACGGTCGGGGCGAAAGAGCCCGTCAGCGTGGAAGACCGGTGCGTTCTGGCGAGGAAGGGCAGCAGCGCCTCGGCGAGAGCCTCGGGGAACTCCGCCTGCGGGTAGTGGCCCGCGCCCTCGATCAGCGCCTGCGACGCCCCCATCCTGGCGGCCTGGAGTCCGGCCACGGCCGTGGGGTCGGCGAAATCGGGGTCGGCGGTGCCCATGACCACCAGCGCGGGGCAGGTCACGCGGTCCAGCCATTCCTCGCCCATCGGGCCCGCGGTGACGTAGGCGCGCGTCGCCTTCCTGCGGGCGGGCAGCGCGTCGACGGAGCGGGCGCGGTACTCGGCGAAGTCGGCGGGCGGCGCGGTGGGGTAGGCCATCTTGAGATAGACGCCCCACACGGCGGGGAAGGCCACGACCGCCCGGCCGACCAGCGCCAGCAGCGCCCGCTTGACCGGTCCCACCGGCAGGTTCGGGACGAAGCTCGCGATCGGCACCACACCCGCGACCAGCTCCGGGGACTCGGCGGCGGCGCACATGATGGACCCCGCGGCGTAGGAGTTGCCGACCAGGACGGCGGGCCCCGCGTCCAGGTGCGCGACCAGGGTGGTGATGTCGCGGCCCTGGGCGGCGTAGGAGTAGTCGTCCCAGTCGATGGAGGATTCCCCGTAGCCGCGGATGTCCATCGTCACCACCCGGTAGCCCGCCTCGACGAGCAGCGGGCGCAGGAACCGGTAGGACTCCCGGCTGTCGAGCATGCCCGGGATCATGACCACCGGGGGGCCGTCGCCCTCGTCGTCGTAGGCGATCCGACCTGCTTCGACCTGCAGGAACTGGGACTTCATGATTCCCCCATGAGCATTAGTCACTTTTGAGAACACTGCTCTCGATGGGGTAATCATGCCCCTCCCCCCGGAGCGAGTCAAGAGCAGTGCTCTCTATTTGGACTTATGATCCCTCGTGGTCGCCGCTTCCGGCGGCCGACCGCGGGAGGCGCGCTTCACCCGGAGGCCGCCCCCGTCGGCTGAATCCGCGAGGTCAGGGGCGCCGCGACGTCCCGCGCCGCTCTCCCCTCGTCTCGCTCTCCAGCACCATGGTCATGTACGCCAGAAGATCGGACCGACGACGCAGCGGGTTGCGATAGAGGGGCGGCCCGCCGTTCCTGATCCGCAGGGCTTCGCGGACGATCCGGTGCCAACGTTCGTCGAACACCTTTAGGGCGTACTCACCCGCGGCGGTCTTGGACCCTATCTCGCCCGTCACGAGAGTGTGGTGGAGCCGGGTGACGCCGAGCGCGCCCCACGTGGTCTGGTAGGCGCCGAGAACCGCGACTCCCCACGGCGACAGCAGCCGCGAGCCGTTCTCGACCCGTCGGCGTCCAGTAGGTCGCCAGGTTCTCCCGGGTACGGCGGGCCAGGGCGTCCCGGTCGGTGTGGATGCCGAGTTCCGCGACGGAGGGGCCGCGCACGGCCACCCCTCCCCGGGAAAGGACGTGCCAGGTCACCAGATGCCGCTCGAACCTGCTCGACTCCTCGAAGCGCCACTCGTGCACGGCGGGCCCCGCCGGGGTCTCCTCCGGATCCCGCCGCAGGTCATCCCAGGTGACGTACAGGCCGTCGAAGAACGGCCCGGGGTGACGCCTCCTCAGCTCGGCGTGCACCTCGCGCAGGGATCCCGCCTCGGGCCGCGAACAATCCGATCGGAGACAGACCCCGTGAACGACCTTCCGGTCCATTGTTCACAGGAAACGTGAACAATGGATTTCCCTTCGAACTTTTTCCCGCCAAGAACGTGAAAGCGGAGGCAGGTGGGGCCGTCACCGGAAAAGATGATTTTCAAGGGCGGGACGGGAAGTTATGGTGAAGGCACCGCCCGAGGGCGAGAGGAGTCGATATGGCCGAGCGCGACTGGAATCCCGATCCAGGCGTCGAGAACGAATCCACCGGCCGCCGCATCGCGCGGATACGGAAACGGCGAGGCCTCACCCAGACCGGCCTGGCCGCCAGGGCCCACGTCTCCCGCAGCCTGATCGCGCAGGTGGAGTCGGGCCACAAACCCGCCACCCCGGCCCTCGTCGCCGCCGTGGCCCGCGCCTGCGCGATCGACGTCGCCGAACTCAACGGCCAGCCCTACCGTGGACCGGACAAGCGCACCGACGCCGTACACGCCGCGATTCCCGTTATCAGACGTACCCTTGCCTACATCGACATTCCCCCCGAACTGGAAATCCCTCCCAGATCACTGGAAGAGCTGGCCGAAGAACTGATCAGCCTTCAGAAGCTACAAGAAGCAACCGCCCATATCAGTCTGAGCAGCCGCCTACCGGCCACCATCGAAGAGCTGACAACTCACGCATTGGAGTCAAATGCCCCGAAGGCATGGCACCTGCTGAACCACTCATATGCCTTGGCGGCGTCCCTGGCACGTCGGCTCGGCTACAACGACCTGGCGCAGGTCGGTATCGATCGGGCCGCAACCACCGCGTCACGCGCCAACGACCCCTACCTGCGACACCTGGTCCCACTGGGCCGCGCACTTCTGCTGCTCAACCTTGGATTCGGCGACATCGCACTGACGACGGCGAAACAGGCGGCAGACGACGTGGACCGCTCCGAACCTGCGGGGCAGGAGATCTACGCCTCGCTTCATCTCCGTGCCGCCGTGTCCGCAGCACGAATGGGACGGGCGTCGGAAGCCTGGGAGCATCACGGCCTCGCAACCGAAACAGCGGCTCGCATGACCTCGCGAAATCGACTGGATCCGTACGGATCGGAAGCAAGCCCCATTAACGTGGCCATCCACGGATGTGCGGTGGCGACCGAGCTCGGCGACTATGACGAGGCGGTCCGCCTGGACGCGGATTTCACGCTTCCCCCCACTCTCTACGCCGAACGCAGGGCACACCACGAGATCGACATGGCCAGAACCCACCTCTGGCTCAACGACCACGACAAAACTCTCAAGCGCATTCTCAACGCCGACAGAATCGCCCCCCAGATGACCCGCTTCCACCCCACCGCCCGGGAAACGGTCAGACAGCTCGGCACCCACTACCGCACCGTCCCCGAGCGGCTCCGCAATCTGGAAACCCGCATGGCCCTGTAGTCGTCCTTTTCTCCGGACAGTTGTTCACCCCGAACCGTGAACAGCCACCACCATCACCCTCCGTAATGTCGTCGTCACGATCAGGACGGCATTCCTCGCCGTCCGAGTCCGATCTCCGGCCCTGAGAGCGGCCAGGCCGCTGCGCGACGCGCCGCCCGCCCCGAGAACGCGGCCGAGGTCCACGACGGGTACGGCCCTGCGCTGCTGCGCGCCAGGGCCGGACCGGCGGCCTGGCGCGACGGGGACGAACCGGTCTCCCCCGGTTCGATTTCGGCCAGTACAGTACCTGGGTGTCGAATCTACGAGAGCAGATCCTCACCGAACTCGGCGTCAAGGCGACCATCGTCCCCAAGGTCGAAATCCGGCAACGGGTCGACTTCCTCAAGGACTACCTGCGCTCGACCCCGGCCAAGGGCTACGTGCTCGGGATCAGCGGCGGCCAGGACAGCACGCTGACCGGCAGGTTGTGCCAGCTCGCCAGCGAGGAACTGCGCGCCGAGGGGCACGAGGCCACCTTCGTCGCGGTGCGGCTGCCCTACGGTGTGCAGGCCGACGAGCACGACGCGCAGATCGCGCTGAAGTTCATCCAGCCCGACCGGTCGATCACCGTGAACGTCAAGCCGAGCGCGGACGCCGTCGCCGCCGAGGCGGCGCTCGGCCTGCGGGAGCTGCTGGGCGACGAGCCCAAGCTGCGGGACTTCGTCCGCGGCAACATCAAGGCCCGCGAACGCATGGTGGTCCAGTACTCGATCGCCGGGCAGCTGGGCCTGCTCGTCGTGGGCACCGACCACGCGGCCGAGGCGGTGACCGGCTTCTTCACCAAGTACGGCGACGGCGGTGTCGACGTCACCCCGCTGACCGGACTGACCAAGCGCCAGGGCGCCGCTCTGCTGCAGGAACTGGGCGCACCACCGAGTGTCTGGGAGAAGGTGCCGACCGCCGACCTCGAGGACGACCGGCCCGCACTGCCCGACGAGGTGGCGCTCGGCCTGAAGTACACCCAGATCGACGACTATCTGGAAGGCGCCGACGTCACACCGGACGTGGCGGCGAAGGTGGAGTCGGTCTACCTCGCGACCCGGCACAAGCGGGTCGTTCCGGTCACCCCACTCGACGCCTGGTGGCGTTGATCCCACGGTGATCGCCCCGGCCACACCGCATGAGACGGTCATCAGCACAGGGCATGGGGCTCATTGTGGTGCTTCGTTGCGTCCGAAGGCGCCTGGGCCCGCGTGGAAGAGGCCAATGAGCAGGACGCTCACGCCGATGGAGGCAAAGGCCGATTCGGGGTGTCGGTCGATGTGCGCCCACCACAGCAGCAGGCCGCCGAGGACGAGGCCGGCCCATCCCGCGACGAGGTTGGGGACGGGCCCGCTGCCCAGTGCGCTCGGGTAGTGCCTTCTGGTGATGCCGCGGATGAAATGAGGCAGTCCGTTGCCGGCGACGAGGCCGCCGAGGAAACCGAGAACGATCGTTTGCCACACTGCGAGGGGTCCTTATCGTCGGCCGATTTGATGGCTGAGCATGGGAAGCAGCACCGCGTCCACGAGCGTGTGCAGGAACGGGTCGTCGAGAGGTTCGCCGGTGACGAGGAGGCGAGACAGCAGCGCGGCCGAGCTGATCTCGGCGAGGAGTGCGTGGTCGATCGTCTGGGGAACCTCGCCTCGGGCTGCGGCTCGGGCCATGACGGCCGCGAACACATCGCGTTTGTGGTCGAGGACGTGCCGTCGTACGGTCTGCGCGAGATCGGAGTCGCGGCGCATCGCGGCGAGGAGCCCGAGAATGAGCGCGCTGTCCTGACCGGTGAGGCTGGCCCGCAGTGCCAGCAGTACCGCCACCAGGTCGTCACGCAGGTTCGTGGTGTCGGGCGGGGCAGCCACCGGTGTTCCGGCGTACCGCCGGATGGCCGTTCCCACCAGGTCGGCTTTGCCCGGCCATCGTCGATAGATCGTGGCCTTGCTGGCGTGGGCACGCTCCGCGATGGCCTCGATGGTCAACTGGTCGTAGCCGACCTCGCTCAGCAGGCTCATGGCCGCGAGCAGGATGGCTTCCTCCCGGATCTCGCCGCGTCGGCGCGTCGGCATCCCCACCTCCTATCGAAACGGTGCCGTTCACATACAAAAAGTGTACGCACACGTTTCGATTCCACGGAAGAGATCCACCCGAATCGGCTCGATCAGTTCGCCGTCCGCTCGCCGTGGCGCTTCGAAACTCATCACGCGGAACCTGGACCGGGAGTCCCCCGGAGCGGTTCAGAGCCCTGTGACTCCTCCACCCCCTAAAAGGAGCGGAGGAGTCACCGTTTTTCCCCGGCTGGAAGTCCGCGGGGAGCTTGTCAGGCATTCACACCGCGCGCCGAACGCTCGGTGAGAGCGCGGTCCGGGGCCTGTCTCAGGAGCAGTCTCCGTCGCCCGTCGGGCACGCCGATGTGGATGGCGGCCCGACGAGAAGAGTGGAGATGAGGGAGGTGCCCCGGCCGGTGCGGCCGCCCGGGCCAGGCTGGTAGTCGACCTGCTCGGCCGTCAGTTCGTCGCCGCACGACCGGCAGGTCACGGCGGCCTGGGTGTCGTTGCCACAGGTGTGGTGCCGGATGATCAGCGGCGGGCCCGCGTCACCGGCTTCCCAGCGGTCGCCCCACGCGGTCAGCGCGAGCAGGATCGGCACCAGGTCCCGCCCCTTTTCGGTCAGGTGGTACTCGTATCGGTCGGGCCGCTGCGAGTACCGCTCGCGCCGTAGCACGCCGCCCTCCACCAGCCGCTCGAGCCGTTGGCTCAGCACGTTGGTAGCCGCGCCGAGGTCGTGCTGGAGCTCGTCGAACCGGTGAAGGCCGAGCGCCACGTCGCGCACTATCAGCAATGCCCAGGGGTCGCCCACGATCGCCGCGGAACGGGCGATCGAACATGCGATCCCGGCGAAGTCGGTTCTGGTCATGTCTTAGTCCCTTGCTTTAAGCAAGTCAGCAGGATACCGTACGCCTCATGTATCACGCGATCGTACGATCAGTCGTCAGGAGGACCTGGCGCAAGGTGAACACCGGCGATTACGAGGCAGCGGTTTCGATGGCCGCGCCCGATCTGCGGTTCCGGTTCGTCGGCGACACCGCGCTGGGCGCGGACGTGCGCGGCCCGGAGGCGTTCCGGGCGTGGTTCGCACGGTTCACCGAGCACCTCCCCGGCGTCCGCCTCCGGCTCGTGGACGTCGTGGCCGGTGGCTGGCCGTGGAACACCAAGGTCGCGGTGTGGCTGCAGGTCGCGGGCACGCTGGAGGACGGGACGCCCTACCGCAACATCGCCATGCAGTGGGTCACTCTCCGCTGGGGCCGCATGGTCGACGACATCGTCGTCGAGGACACCCTCAAGCTCGACGCCGCGCTGCGCCGACAGCAGCGCCACCTCTTGGCCACGGCACAGCCGTCCGGCGACTAGCCAGGCGTGCGTCACGTCCGGCCACATATCTCACCTGAGGTCACACCCCCTCGTTGACGCACGCGACGCGCACGGTGGTCTCGTGGTGGACGGCGGGCTCGTCGGGTGTGCGGGGGCCACTCAGACGGGCCCTCCGGTACCGGCTGGAACCGCGTCGGCAATGGCGGTTTCCTCGCCTGGGAGCCGACGGGCCAGGTGACCGACTCCCCCGCTTCCTCGCACGCCTCTCGGCCTCTTCGGGAAACGGCGGTCGTCAAGGGGCCCGCGAGGCCGCGCCGATCTTTTCCAGAATCGGCGGACGCGTTCTCAGGGTATTCCACCGGAGACGGGACTCCGGTTTTCGGGCATCCATAAACGGGAAAGCAGGGAGCCGGGACGCCATCTCGTATTTCCCGGGGAAGTGCCAGTATTGGGGCACCGGATTAAGCTTACCCTTATGCGCTGAGGCGTCCCCGGATGAAAACATGGACAAATCCCCTCAAAAGCACTTCGTATCGCATCAAACGATTACTTCGCGGAAGAAAAAAGCCGCCTTCCGCGAGTGTTCCCCCCGCCCCGGAGGTCCGATCCGAACCGCCGCCCGGCGAGCCGAGGCCCACCGCGAGCGAACCGCAGGGCAGCCGTCACAGCCCCTTTCTCGACTGGTTCAACGCGATCGGGACCCTGGTGACCGGCCTCGCGACGGCCGGTGCCCTGATCTTCGCGGGCGGCTCGGTGCAGACGTCGTCGGACGCGGTGAAGGTCGCGCGCGAACAGTTGAAACAGGCGCAGGACAACCAGATCACTGAGCGCTTCACCAAGGCCGTGAACCAGCTCTCCTCCCGGGAGCCCACGGTCCGGCTGAGCGGCATATACACCCTGGAGCGAGTGGCCGGCGACTCGGCGCGTGACCAGCCGGTGGTCACCGAGGCGTTGTGCGCCTTCATCCGCGTCAAGACGGAACAGATCCTCTCCAGAAAGAATGGAAGACTCCCGGATCACCCCGACCTCGACACGCAGGCGGCTCTGAGCGTGATCGGCCGCCGCACGATTCAGAGGCAGCCGGAGGTGGTCGACCTCAGGAAAACCCACCTCGTCGGCGCGGACCTGATGTACGCGCATCTCGCCAACGCGAACCTCGAAATGGTGAACCTCTCCTTCTCGCAGCTCAAGAACGCCTCTTTGACGGGGGCGAAGCTGTCCAACGCCCGTTTCCCGAGCACGGACTTCACCCACGCAGAACTCGGGGGCGCGACGATGCCGGACATCTCGGCCGCCCATGCGAAATTCGTCGACGCCGACCTGCGCGGAGCGACGCTGAGAAACGCCAAGCTCAGCAGCGCCGACTTCAAAAACGCCAAGCTGGGGCAGGCCGACCTCGATTCGGCGGATCTGCGCGGCGCCCGGAACATCACCCTTGGCCAGCTCAGGTCCGCGAAGCGGATAACGGCGGGGACAAGGCTCCCCGAGGGTTTCCTGTGGACCGCGGCAAAAGGAGTGCGGAAGAAATGACCCTCCGCCATCCGATGCCCTCTGATGACCACGATCCGACGCGCTTCAGGGAGCACGCCCCGATTTCTCCCGGCGATCGCCGCCCGGCGCATTCCGGCGAGTACGGCCCGGCGCGTTCCGGTGAGCATCGCGGGAAGTACGCGGGAGCGCACGGCGTGATCTCGCGAAGGCGGACTCCGCTCACCGTTCTCACGCTCCTGCTGATCCTTGGAGCCTCCGTCACGGGCGGCTGCTCGACGAGTCAGGAACGGATCGTCTCCCTGTCCCCCTCCGCCACGGAGACCCTCTTCGAGATCGGCGCGGGAGAGGAGGTCGTGAGCGTTGACGAGCACTCCGACTACCCGAAGGAGGTCAGGGAGAGAAGGGACTCCGAGCTCTCCGGTCTCAATCCGGACCTGAACCGGATACTGACCTACCGGCCCACCATAGTGATCTTCTCGGAGCGCCCTCCCGCCACCGGTGTCAACAGCGTCGTCCCCGCTCTCGAGGAGAAAGGGGTCAAGGTGCTGATCGAACCGGCCCCCGAGGACGTCAAAGGCGTTTATCAGCAGGTCCAAGAGCTGGGCCTGGAAACCGGGCACGAGGAACAGGCGAAAAAGCTCGTCTCGGACATGCGACAGCGCATCAGCAGAATCATCAGGACAACCAAGAAGCCTGCCTCCGTACAGCGTTACTACCACGAACTCGACAACACCTACTATTCGGTCACCTCGGACACCTTCATCGGGTCGATCTACGACATGTTCGGGCTCGACAACATAGCCGATGAGTTCGATACCGAGGGATCCGGTTATCCCAAACTGTCCAGCAGGGACATCGTGCACGCCAATCCGGACATCATATTTCTGGCCGACACAAAATGCTGCGGGCAGAACGCCGCGACCGTCACCGACCGCCCCAGGTGGAAGAGGATCTCCGCGGTCCGCAACAGGAAAATCATCGCACTCGACGACGACATCGCGTCCCGTTGGGGTCCTCGCCTGGTAAACCTTTTCCAGATCATCTCAAAAGAGATCAGGTGATCTCCTCGGACACGTTCCGGCCCTCCGGAGAAACCCCTTAACCTCACATCCGGAAAAGTCGGCATAAACGGCTGCGGACAATCGAAGACGATAACGAAAGGCTTGAGCGTCTCAAAGAAGCACAAAAGTCCAAGGAAGGCAGTACCGCATGGATTCGGAAAACAGCCAGGACGGTCACATGCACCGGCGGTCGCTCCTCAGGAGCGGCCTGGCGGTGGCCGCCGCCGCCTCCGGGGTGGTCGCGCCGGACCTGGTGGGCGGCGCGACCCCGGCGTTCGCCGACAAGGCGCGGCAGCACACCGCGCAGGCCACGCGGGCCTCAGGGACGGCGGAGGCGGCGGGCCCGCTCGTGCCGCCCGTGGTCCGCTCCCGTGAGGAGCTCGCCCAGAGAGGAGTGGACTTCCCCGCACCCCCGAGGACCGCGACCGTGCTGCCCATCACCCCGAACGGGACGACCTACGAGATGGCGCAGACCCTGGCCTGGCTGGACGACGACCATTTCGCCGTTGGGCGCTGGGACGGGTCGATGACCGTCTTCAGGTTCACGACCTCGGCCACGGCGGGCCCGCTCATCAACGAGGCGGTCAACAGCCCGGCCTTCCAGGGGGTGCGGATGCTCGCCCCGCTGGGCCGCCGGGCGATCGTCACCTCGAACGACGACCGGTCCATCGCGCTGTGGGTCTCGCCGAGCGGGAAGTGGTCCGATCTGCGCCTGGCGAGGACGTACGGCTACGACGGCTCACTCGGGGCCGCGACCGGCGGGAACGGCGTCTCCGCCGGATCGCCGAACAGCCTGGTGGTCGGGCACTCGACGGGGCACCTCTCGATCTGGACCTACCATCCCGGGCACGAGACGCTCACCTTCCTGCGGTCGGCCGACATCAGGAACCCCAGGCCCGTCAATCCGTGGGACCTGCACGACGTCTACTCGGTCGAGGCGGTGACCGACTCGAGGAATCTGGCGCGCGTGGTCACCGGCTCCGAGGACGGGTACGTCTGCGTGGTGGAGGTGCCGTCGGGAAGAATCCTGTCGCAGACGGTCTTCAACCCCCAGGCCCAGCGGGGCATCAACCACCTCAGCGTGCGTGGCGAGTCGCTGCTGGTCGCCAACTGCTCGGTCGGCCCCGACGACCACAATCTCTGGTACTTCTCGATCGACAGGACGACCTGGCAGATCACCCTGCGCGACAAGGCCAACCTGATCGTCGACTCCCGCAGGCCGCAGGCGTTCAACTTCAGCACGATCTGGGGCGCCTCCTCGCGGGGGCCGTGCTGGTTCGCCTCGACCGAGGAGGGCGCCCTCTGGATGGGCACCGCGGACGCCGCCCTCGACGTCATCGGCTATCAGGAGGTCACCAGCCCCCTCGGCTCCGCCCTCGGCTGGAACGACTCCCCAGGACGGCTCGTCATGGTCGCCTACGACCTCTACGAGTTCACCACCTGAGGACGACCGTTCCCGGCCCGCCTCTCCTGCGCGGAGGCGGGCCGGGAGCGGGAAAGCAAAGTCCCAACGTGACGGAATCGCATTCCTTCCGAGATTGACAGGGGCGGCGACTACACCCGCGAACCCGGGAAACCACGCGGTGGAATCGCCCTGACATCTTCTCTCGTTTATTGACGCCCTCCCCGTTTCACGTAGATCCAGTAGCGGAAAAGCCTTACTGGCGGCATTCGCGGCACGGGTTATCTGACTTCGCGGACAACTCATTGTCAGGCAATCTATGGCGTTAGGCCCCCCCTTCTGCGGATGGCTTCGCACCGGCCCGGCTGAAAGGCCGGGCGATCCGCCGGAAAACAGAAAAGAGAGAACCGTGAACTACGTGAAAGAAACGAGAAGGCGACACCTCGGGAAAACATGCGCCGCCCTCACGCTCACCTTGCTGGCCACGCTGGCTGCGCCCTCGCCGGCGTCCGCGAGCAGCGCCGAGGTGGGCTGCGGCACCGTCGTGACCTCGGACGTGACCCTCACCGAGGACCTGAACTGCACCCCCGGCGGCGCGCTGACGATCGGCGCGGACAACGTCACCGTCGACCTCAACGGCCACACCATCTCCGGTGAGAGCAGCACGGGCGTCTCCGTCCTGCGTCACACGGGGGTGACCGTGCGCAACGGCACGATCGGTTCGGGAGTCCGGGTCGACCTCAACAGCTCCCTCACGCTCTCCCGGGTGAAGCTCACCTCAGGTGCGACAGTGGACCGTGACTCCTCGCTCACCGTCACCGGAACCCTCAGCAGCTGCCGCGTCGGGGGCCTGAGCCTGAGCAACCGCTCGACCCTGACGATGGAGCGGTGCACCACGTACGGCACCATCGTCGCCTCGGACACGCACAACTCGACGGTGAAGTGGAGTGAGATCCACAGTGCGCTGACCCTCAGCGGAGGCGGCTCGAACGCGTTCACCGGCAACGTGTTCGACGGCGCCTGGACGACCCTGAAGGACGGCTCGAACGACAACCTGTTCGCCGACAACACCTTCCAGAACTCCATCGTCGCCTTCACCGCGGGCGCCTCACAGGGGGCACCGAACAAGGTCGAGGACAACACCTTCAAGAACAACGACCTGGGAATGCTCTTCGGCCCCGCCTTCAACAACATATCCATCAGGGACAACCTGTTCCAGGGGAACAGCACGGCCGGGATATACGTCAACACCGGCTCTCCTGTCATCACCAACAGCTACCCGGTCGCCGACAACGTCTTCGAGGGCAACGGCCTGAACCCCAGCGGAATCGTCGACAGGGCGGGAAACACCGTCCAGGGAGGCCTCTACTTCCACAGCAGGTACTGGCAGGGCACGCTGACCCACAACACCGGCAGCGGCAACGGCGGGTTCCTCATCTGGGCGCCCACGGGCCTGGTGACCGACGGCGGGAACAACCAGGGCCCCTGCGGCCCCAACGGCAACTCCGCCCTGACCTGTAGCTGACCCTCGCCCCTCGCCCCGCGTCAGGGCGTCAGGGCACCCCGTCGGCGGGCAGGAGTTCGAGGCGACACGTCATGGGTCGCCCGCGACCTCCATGAGCCAGCCACCCGAAGACGACCGTGCCGGGCCCGCCCCTCCCGTGCGGCGGGCCCGGCACGGAAAGCGAAATCCACAGTGTGACGGAATCGCATTCCTCGCGAGATTGACACCCATGACGATTACGCCCGTGAACCCGAGAAACCACCCAGCGGAATCACGGTGACACTTTCTCTCATCAGTCGAGGCCTTCTCTCCTTCACGGTCAAGCCAGTAACGGAAAAGCCTTACTACTGGCATTTACGGCATAGCTTCTCTGACTTATCGAACCATCGGAGATCATGCAATCTATGGCGTTAGCACCTCCTTCCGCAGACGTTTCGCATCGGCCGGGCAAAAAGCCGGAGGCGATCCGCCCAAAACAGGAAAGAGGCGACCGTGAATCACGGAAAAGAACCGGGACGACGGCATCCGGCGAAGGTGGGCGCCGCCTTCGCCCTCACCCTGCTGGCCGCGCTGGGGGCGCCCCTGCCCGCGTCCGCGAGCGACGACGAGGTGCGCTGCGGCGCCGTACTGACCTCGGACGTGACCCTCACCGGGAACCTGAACTGCGCCGGCGACGCGCTGACGATCGGCGCGAACGGCGTGACCGTCGACCTCAACGGCCACACCATCACCGGCGACGGGACCGGCAGGGGCATCACGCTCGAGAAGAAGGCCGACGTCACCGTGCAGAACGGCACGATCACCAGATTCAAGCTGGGAGCCGAGGCCACAGAGAGCCACCTCACGTTCTCCCAGGTGCAGCTCGTCGGCAACCCGGTGAAGGCGACCCGCGTTTCCTCCCTCACCCTCGCCGGGACACCCGAAACCTGCCTGGCGGAAGGTGTGGACGTGACCGACTTCTCCGTTCTGACGATCGACCGATGTACCGTGCACGGCCTCATCCACGGTGTCGACGGGCGCCAATGGACGGTGAAGGGAAGCACGCTGAGCAACGGCTACGCGCAGCTCGTCGAGAACGGTTCCGCCGCCTTCACCGGAAACGTCTTCGACAACTTCCCGGTTGACCTGGTCGGGGGGACCAACAACAACCTGTACGCCAACAACGTCTTCCAGAACGCGTCGGTCGCCTTCAGGGCGGAGTTCTCCATGGGAGCCCCGAACACACTGGAGGACAACGTCTTCAGGAACAACGACTTCGGCATGGCCTTCTGGTCCACCTTCTACAACGTGTCCGTGAGCAACAACCTGTTCGAGGGCAACCGCGCGGCCGGCATCCTCATCGACCCCTCGCGCACCATCGCCACCAACCCCTATCCGATCATCGACAACGTCTTCGAGGGCAACGGCCTGGCGCCCAACGGAGCCGCCGACAGGGCGGGCAACCCCGTCAAGGACGGCATCCATGTCGCCATCTCCACCGGGACGCCGGTCAAGCTGACGCACAACAGCGGCGGCGGCAACGGCGGGTTCGTCATCTGGGGACCGGCGGGCCAGGTGACCGACGGCGGGAACAACCACGGCCCCTGCGGCCCCGAGGCCAACCCCGGCCTGGACTGCTACTGACCCTCTCCGCGCGGCGGGGAGACGGTGAGCCATGAGGGACCCTCGGACGCGGTGAAGGCGAGGGTCACCGCGGGCGAGGGTCAGCGCGCGGGCCGGGGTGTCCTCCCAGGAAACCGGGGCGGCGGAGGGGACGGCTGCCCGGTCCCTCCGCCGTCAGACCCGCTCCCAGCAGTTGCGCACCCAGTGGATCTGCTCCTCGGTCTGACTGAGGAACATCTGGACGAATCCGCAGGAGACGCAGGTGTAGAGATTGACCTTCTCGGCGTGAAGCATCTTAAACAAAGCGGTCGGGGTCTCCAGGTGAATCCGCGCGGTGTAGATTTCCTCACCCCCGCAGACGTCACAGCCACCATTTCTCATGTCAACCATTGCCGCATGATAATCCGTTCCGGCGAAACAAAGAGGATGTTTCCCCGCCCCCCGGCGGGAAAGCAGCCATAGCTTTTGGGCATCGGATATGGCGTGCCGTGCCACGGGAAACCGGTTCCCGCCGGGAAACCGTCTCCGTACCGGGGCACGGGCCTTCCCCGGTCAGTGGGCGCGGGCGGCGGCCCGGACGGCTTCGAGGGTGCGCTCGACGTCGTCGCGGGCGGCGCGGAAATCGGTGACGCAGACCCGCAGGACGTAGTGGCCGCCGACCGTGACCGGGAAGGGCGATCAGAGCCTCGCGGCCAGCCAGCCCGAGGGAACCATGAGCGCGGCGACGACGACCATGAACGTCAGCGCCGCCGTCCACGTCCCCGTCATGTCCCGTAGCAGCCCCGCGAGCAGCGGACCGGCGGCGGACATGAGATAGCCGCAGCTCTGCACCACGCTCGACAGCCGGTCCGCCTGGGAGGGGCCGCCCGCCCTCGCCGTCACCATGGCGAGGGCCAGGGGAAAGGCGGCGACGCCGAGCCCGAGCAGGAACGCCCACACGTACGGCACCGCCCCCGGCGCGGCCAGCAGTCCCGCCAATCCCGCAGCGCCCGCGGCCCCACACGCCATGGCGTACCACGCCTGGCCGCGGGAAGTCCGCGCCAGGGTCGACACCACCAGTCCCGTGGGCAGGCTGACGAGCTGGACCAGCGACAACGGCAGCCCCGCCTCCGCGGGGGCCATCCCCGCGTCGGTGAGGATACGGGGGAGCCAGGCGAGCACGACGTAGAAGACGATCGACTGCAGCCCGAAGAAGACCGCCAGAGCGGCCACCGTCCGCCGTCCGATCGCCTGCCCCTCCGCCGCCTCGCTCCCGTCCGTCTCGCCCTCGCCGGGACCTCCGAAGCCGGGACTCCCGACGCCGGGACCGTCGCGCTCGCCGGACACCGCACGGTCCGCCCCCTCAGACAGCACGCGACCCGCCGTCCTGGGCACCGTCCCCGAGGGGACCGCCCGTGTCAGGAGTGCCAGGGGCAGCGCGGCGGCGAGGGCGGGCAGCGCCCACACCGCGAGAGCGGGGCGCCAGCCGTGCGTCAGATCGTCCAGCGGCCTGGCCAGGGCGGCGGCGAACATCGCGCCGCCGCCGATCGCGGCGGCGTAGACGCCGGTCATGACACCGATCCTGCCGGGGAAACGCCGCTTGACCATGCCGGGCAGCAGCACGTTGCCGATCGCGATGGCCACCCCGACCAGGACGGTGCCGCCGATGAGGGCCGCGATGCCGCCCGCGCCGCGCACCAGGATTCCCACCGCGAGAAGGGGCATCGTCACCGCGAGCGCGCGCTCGGCGCCGAACCTGCGGCCGAGGACAGGGGCCAGCAGGGCGAACACCCCGAAACAGAGCAGGGGCAGGGTGGTCACCAGCGAGATCGTGCCCGCGCCGAGCCCGAGCTCGGCCCCCGCCTCCCCGGCGAGCGGGGAGAACCCGGCCAGCGCGGGGCGCAGGTTGAGAGCCAGTGCGACGACCGCCGCCACCGCGACCGCCGTCGCCGCGGCTCCCCTCCCGCCCGGGATCGCCGACCCTCCGGTCTCCCGTGCACCGGCCCCATGGAGGTTCCGGCCCTCCGGGGCTCGGCCCTCAGGCATTCCTGTCATCCGTCCCGCCACTGGTTCCTCCGAAGATTCACCCGAATCGTCCGGTGACACGATGCCAGACCCGTCATGGCTCACCGGCCGGTGCCCCTGGCGGCGGGCGAACAGGTGCTCGTGGAGCGTCCGGCTGACCTCGGCCTGGCCTCAGCTCTCCGCCGGCCTGGCGCGCAGTGCCGCGACCAGGTCGGCCTTGTGCCGGTAGGCGGCGGCCAGCGGCGCGCCCTCCCGCAGCGCGGCCGCCACCGCCTCCTCCGCCTCGGCGTAGGCGACGGCGTCGGCCAGCACCCGCGGGCCGGGGCCGGCCACCACCCCGCCCTCGTCCATGAGGATCGTGTCGCCGTCGGCGACCCGCACGCCCGCCACGGAAACCGGCTCCCCCACGGCCGCGACGTGCACCAGCGGTCCCGGTCCGGCAGTGGCCTCGCGGAGCGCCCACAGCGGCAGGCCCAGCTCCCGCACCGCGCCGACGTCGCGCGCTCCGCCTTCGACCAGGGCGCCGACGGCGCCCGCGTTCAGGGCCGCCAGAGTGAGGATCTCACCCCACACCGCCCCTTGCGCCGCCTCCGCCCCGGCGACGACGACCACGCGTCCGCCGAGGTCCTCGTCGAGGAGCCGGTGCAGGGGCTTGAGGCCCTCGGGGCCGGGGCCGGGTGCCAGCAGCACCGTCCGTGCCTCTCCCCGTACGGCGGGAGCCCGGTGGACGGGCAGCAGGGGCGGGCTGAGCCACCCCCGCAGGCCACGGAGCTGGAGCACGTCGGCGACGGCACTGGCCGGTGGCAGCACGTCAGATCATCCCTTCAACAGAAATTTCCGGATCTTGCCTACCGAGGTGCGGGGCAGTGCCTCGACGATCTCGAACCGCACCGGCCGCTTGGACCTTGCCAGTCTGGCCGCGCACCAGTCGGCGAGGTCGTCCAGGCCCGCGCCGTCCTTCGGCACCACGAAGGCGACCGGAACCTCGTCCCTGACCGGATCGCGCTCCCCGACGACCGCGGCCTCATACACACCGGGGTGGGCGGCGAGCACGGACTCGACCTCGACGACCGACACGTTCTCCCCCGCGACCTTCAGGATGTCGCCGCCGCGTCCGGCGAAGTACACGTTGCCGTCGGAGTCGACGGTGGCGAGGTCGCCGGTGGCGAACCATCCGTCCCGGAAACAGACGGCCGTCGTCTCGGGATCGTCCAGGTAGCCGCCGAACAGCGTCTCGCCGGGCGTCCCGCCCACGAGGATCTCGCCGACCTCGCCCGGCCGTACCGGCAGGCCCGTCGCCGGGGACACGACCCGCACCGCGCAGCCCGGTGTCGGCACGCCCATGGCCCGCGGGACCGGGGCGAGCATCCGGTTGGTCAGCACGGCGGGAAGGGTCTCGGTCATGCCGTACAGCTGGCGGGGACGACAGCCGAGCAGGGCGGCCATCGCCTCGTACTGGTCGTCGGTGAGGTTCTGCGCGTACCAGCAGTTGACCAGCCGCAACCCCTCGACCGGGGTCGCCCCCCTGGCGAGGATCATCCGCATCGGCGCGGCGAACAGGCTGGCGTGGGTCACCCGGTGACGGGCGGCCTGGGACAGGAAACGGCTGGCCGAGAAGGCGTGCACCAGCACCACGCTCGCGCCGACCGCGATGGCGGGCGCGAAGGAGTAGTACTGCGCGTTGGCGTGGAACACCGGCAGCACGACCAGTTGCCGGTCGTCCGGCCGCAGGGCGGAGGCGGCGGCCATCACATCGCCCGCGAAGGCGTAGTTCGCCTGGGTGACCACCACGCACTTGGGCGCGGAGGTCGTGCCCGAGGTGAACATCAGGCCGAGGGGCGCCTCGGGAGGCGGCAGCTCGCTCCACAGCGGCGGCTCCCCGGCCAGCCCGTCGAGCGTGACGTCCGACTCCGGCACCTCGACGACCACGACCCCCGCCACCTGGGAGGCCGCGACCCGGAAGGCGGTCGCCCGTTCCGGCGCGCAGACCCCCAGCACGGCGCCTGCGCGCCTCAGGTGGACGGCGAGTTCGGGAGCCGTCGAGGAGGGGTCGGAGGGGACCATCGCCGCGCCGAGTTTCGCGCAGGCCAGCCAGATCGCGACGAACGCCGGGGAGTTGCGCAGGGCCACGCCGACGCGCGAGCCCGCCGTGACCCCCCTTGCCGCAAGGCCGCCCGCCACACGGTCCGCCAGGGCGTCGAACTCGGCGTAGGTCCAGCGGGTCACGGACCCGTCCGGCCCCTCCCAGATGAGGAAGGGGTGATCCGGACGGGCCGCCACCGCGTCCCACCAGCGGGCGGCGAACGTGACGGTCATGCCCGCGATCCACCCGCGGGCGGGGCGGGCGCCACCCCGGAGACCGCGCCGGCGGCGGCCTCCCGGGTGTCCTCCACAGGCGTGCCGTACCCTCCGCCGCCCGGCAGCTCCAGCCGGACGACGTCGCCCGGCTGGAGGGTGATGCGGGCCTGGGTGCGGACCGGCTCCCCGTTGACGAGGAAGCTGCCCGTCGCCCCGGCCTCGCCGCCGAAGACGCCGAGCGGCCCCCTGGCCAGGCGGCTGGTCACCGCGTTGAGCGTCCACGGCGCCTTGGTGTCCACGGTGAACTCGATCGTCTGGCCGAGACCGCCGGTGTGCAGGCCCCGGCCGCCGGAGTCGCGGCGCAGTTCCTTGCGGAGGAACCGGATCGGGGCGGAGCCCTCGACCACCTCGATGGGCACCGCGGAGACGCCCGTCGGATAGGAGGTGGCGGAAAGGCCGGGCTTCGACGCGCGGGCGCCGACCCCGCCCGCGTAGGTGAACATCGCGGTGATGAAGGGGCGGCCGTCGTCGTGCTGCCCGCTGACCTGCATGGTCCACACCGCCGCCGAGCCCTCGGCCATCACCGCCTCGGGCAGCACCTGGGACATGGCCTGCAGCAGCGGCATCGGCAGGAACATGCCGACCACGTGCCGAGCCGTGCACGGGGACGGCGGCACCGCGTTGACGATGCTGCCCTCGGGGGCCTCGACGCGGATGGGGGCCAGCGAGCCCGCGTTGTTCGGGATGTCGGGGTTGAGCAGGCTGCGCAGCGTGAACGTGGTGTAGGCGTGGGTGTAGTTCTTCACCACGTTGATGCCGTACGGGCTGGCGCCGGAGGATCCCGCGTAGTCGACGAGGATCTCGCCGCGCTCGTTGTCGACCGTCAGCGCGACCTGGATGATGATCTCCGAGCCATCGGCCAGGTCGAGCACCGAGGACGCCTCGTAGCGCCCGCCGGGCAGGGCCCTGATCGCGCGCCGGGTGGCGTCCTCCGAGCGTTCGACGACCACGTCGGCGAGGTCCTCGATGTCGTCGAGGCCGTAGGCGTCGAGCAGGGTCCGCAGCCGTTGCGCCCCGACCTCGCCGGAGGCCATCTGCGCGTGCAGGTCACCGGCCATGTGGGTGGGCTGGCGGACATTGGCCAGGATGAGGTCCCAGACCGGGGTGTTGCGCTCGCCGCGCACCATCAGCTTGGTGATCGGGATCCACAGGCCCTCCTCGAAGACGTCCCTGGCCCCCGCACCGATGCCGTACCCGCCGACGTCGGTGTGGTGGATCGTGGAGCAGAAGAAGGCGATCGCCCGGCCGTTCCTGAAGACGGGGACCAGCACGGTCACGTCGAGCAGCTGCCCGGCGGTCTTGTAGGGATCGTTGGTGATCAGCACGTCGCCGGGTTCGAGCGAGTCGACCGGGTGCTTGTCCAGCACGTGGCGCACCGCGATGGCCAGCGAGTTGATGTGGCCCGGGGTGCCGGTCACCGCCTGGGCGACCATCCGACCCCGCCGGTCGAACAGCGCGTTGGCGAGGTCGCCCGCCTCACGCACGATCGGGCTGAAGGCCGCCCGCTGCAGTGCCCTGGCCTGCTCGTTGACGGTCGAGATCAGCGAGCCCCAGAGCACCTCGAGCTCGATCGCGTCAAAGGTCCTGCTCATCTCAGGCCTCCCTGGTTGCGATGACGGAGCCGTCGGCGGAGACCTCGCAGGTCCAGCCGTCCGGCACGACGGAGGTGGTCTCGCGTTCCTCGATCAGCGCGGGACCGCTGAAACGGTCTCCTGCGCCGAGGGAGGCCCGGCGGTAGACGGGGACGTCGAGGGGCGCCTCGCCGCGGCGGAACCGGGCCCGGCGGGTGCCCTTGGGGACGGGGGCGCCGGTCCCCTCCGGCAGGGCGGGCACCTCGAACGGCGGGGCGTCCGACCAGGCGGCGACCCGCCAGGTCACGACCTCAACGTCCACGTCCGGGATGCGCAGGCCGTACACCCGCTCGTAGGCCTGGTGGAAGGCCTCCGCCGCCTCGGCGACAGCCCCCGGCCAGCTCTCTCCCTCGCCGACCCAGACGGTGATCTCGTTGCCCTGCCCGGCGTAGCGGGCGTCCAGGCCGTAGCGGAACTGAACGTTCGCCACGTCGGCCCCGGCGGCGGTGAGGACCCGGCGGCCCTCCTCGCGCATCTCGTCGAGCAGCGCGTCGCGGTCGGCCTCGACGCCGTCGCCGAGCACGCGGAGCATGCTGCGGGCCAGGTCGATGCGGACCGGGCTGACCAGGGTGCCGAAGGCCGACAGCACGCTCGCGTTGACCGGGAAGATCACCCGGGGGGCCTCAAGGAGCGTGGCGACCCCGCAGGCGTGCACCGGGCCCGCGCCGCCGAAGGCGATGAGCGAGACGCCGCGCAGGTCGATGCCCCGCTCGACGGCGTGCATGCGCGCGGCGGCGGCCATGTTCTGGTTGATGACCTCGTAGACGCCGACCGCGGCCTCGTCGGCGCCCGCCTCCAGGGCCTCGGCGAGCGGCCCGAAGGCGTTCCTCGCCCGGTCCAGGTCGAGCGGCATCTCGCCACCGAGGAAGTAGTCCGGGTCGAGCAGGCCCATGACGAGGTCGGCGTCGGTGGTCGCGGGGATCGTGCCACCCCTGCCGTAGCTCACCGGTCCCGGGTCGGCCCCGGCGGAGTCCGGGCCGACCTTGAGCAGGCCGAGGTCGTCGATGCGGGCCAGGCTGCCGCCACCGGCACCGATCTCCACCAGGTCGACCGAGGGCACCGAGCACGGGTAGCCGGAGCCCTTCTTGAACCGGTAGACCCTGGCGACCTCGAACTCGTTGGTCAGCTCGGGCCGGTGGTCCTCGATCAGGCAGGACTTGGCCGTGGTGCCGCCGAGGTCGAAGCAGAACAGTCGGTCCTCGCCGAGCCTGCGGGAGTACCAGACTCCGGCGAGCGCGCCCGCCGCGGGGCCCGACTCGACCAGCCGGATCGGCACCTTGCGCGCGTCGGCGGCGGAGACGACCCCGCCGTTGGAGAGCATCATCAGCACCGAGGCGCCGAAGCCGCTCATCCGCAGCCAGCGCTCCAGTTCCTCGAGGTAGGGGCCGATCACCGGCATGGTGGCCGCGTTACAGGCCGTGGTGATCATGCGGGGGTACTCGCGGATCTGCGGGGTGACCTCGTAGGAGGCGCAGACCGGCACGCCGAGCCGCTTGGCCAGGCCCTCGGCGACCACCCGTTCGTTGTCGGCGTTGGCGTAGGAGTTGAGCAGGCAGACCGCGACGGCCTCGACGCCCCGCATGCTCTCGGCCAGCTCGTCGAGGGCGGCCTCGGTTGGCGCGAGCCGTACCTCGCCGGTCGCCGTCACGCGCTCGTCGATCTCGAAGACCAGTTCCCTGGGGATGGGCGGGGCGGGGAACTCGATCTGCAGGTCGTACATGTCGTAGCGGTGCTCGGTGCGGATCTCCAGCGTGTCGCCGAAGCCCCGGGTGGTGACGAGCGCGGCGCGTCCCGTCTTGCCCTCGATGAGCGCGTTGGTGATCAGTGTCGTCGCGTGCACGATGGGCCGGGTGATGTCGCCGGGCTCGATCCCGGCCTTGGCCAGGGCCGAGGTCACGCCGTCGCGCACGCCGCCCAGCGGCGCCGAGGGCGTGGTGAGTGTCTTCTCCACGACCACTCGGCCCGAGTCGGCGTCCAGCAGGACGATGTCGGTGAAGGTGCCGCCGATGTCGACGGCGAGGCGCCAGTCAGTCACTCGCTGCGCTCCCCTCGGTGATGGTCCACGTGTCGGGACCGTTGAGCAGGGTGGCGAGGTCGCCCTCGCCCTGGGTCTGTACGGCCCGGCCGAGCTGGTCGGCCATGAGCTCGTCGTAGGAGGGCCGGTCGACGTCGCGGAAGACGCCGATCGGGGTGGGGTCCGAGACTCGGGAGGCGACGAAGGCCTCGCCGAGGTCGTCGGTGGTCTCGACCTCACGGAACAGGTCGTCCCTGGAGAAGGCGCCGTCGTTGAAGATCGGGCAGTTCTGGTAGATCTCCACGAACGAGGCGCCTCGGTGGGCTGCGGCCCTGCGGAGCACGCCCTGCAGGTGCCTGCGGTCGGAGTCGATGGTCCTGGCCACGAAGGTGGCTTCGGCGCCGAGGGCCAGCGAGACGGGGTTGAACGGCCGGTCGATGGAACCCACCGGCGACGATTTCGTGATTTTCCCGATTTCTGAGGTCGGGGAGTACTGGCCCTTGGTCAGGCCGTAGATCCTGTTGTTGAACAGCAGGATGTTCAGGTTGACGTTGCGGCGCAGCGCGTGGATGAGGTGGTTGCCACCGATCGAGAGGCCGTCGCCGTCACCGGTGATCACCCAGACCGACAGGTCGGGCCTGGAGGAGGCCAGACCGGTGGCGATGGCCGGGGCGCGGCCGTGGATGGAGTGGAAGCCGTAGGTGTCGAGATAGTAGGGGAACCGGGAGGAGCAGCCGATCCCGGAGACGAACACGATCCGCTCCTTGGGAACGCCCAGCTCGGGCAGGAACCCCTGCATCGCGGCGAGGATCGCGTAGTCCCCGCAGCCGGGGCACCAGCGGACCTCCTGGTCGGACTTGAAGTCCTTCATGCTCAGCTTGACGCCGGACTTCGGCACCGGGGACAGGCCCAGGCCGTTCTGGATCTCACTCACTGTCGATCACGTCCTGGATCACACCGGCCAGCTCGGCCGCCTTGAACGGCATCCCGCGGACCTGGGTGTAGGAGATCGCGTCCACCAGGTAGCGGGCGCGCACCAGCGTCGCGAGCTGGCCGAGGTTGAGTTCGGGGATCAGCACCCGGTCGTAGGAGCGCAGCACGTCACCGGTGTTGGCGGGCAGCGGGTTCAGGTGGCGCAGGTGGGCTTGGGCGACCTGTCCCCCTGTCTTCCTGACCCGCCGTACGGCTGCCGCCACCGGCCCCTGGGTCGACCCCCAGCCGAGCACGAGCACCCGTGCCTCACCTCCGGGGTCGTCTGCTTCGAGGGCGGGGACGTCGATACGGTCGATCTTGGCCTGGCGCAGCCGTACCATCCGGTCGTGGTTGCCGGGGTCGTAGGAGATCTCCCCGGTGCCGTGGGCCTTCTCGATGCCGCCGATCCGGTGTTCGAGGCCGGGTGTCCCGGGGATCGCCCAGGGCCTGGCCAGGGTCTCCTCGTCGCGGGAGAAAGGCAGGAAGCCGTCGGGGCCCGCGGGCCCGGTCGCGAACTCGACCGAGATGTCGGGCAGGTCGGCGACGTCGGGGATGCGCCACGGCTCGGAGCCGTTGGCCAGGTAGCCGTCCGACAGCAGCACGACCGGCGTCCGGTACTTCAGCGCGATCCGCGCCGCCTCGATCGCCGCGTCGAAACAGTCCGAAGGGGAAGCGGCGGCGACCACCGGGACCGGCGACTCGCCGTTGCGGCCGAACAAGGCCATCAGCAGGTCGGCCTGCTCGGTCTTGGTCGGCATGCCCGTCGAGGGCCCTGCCCGCTGCACGTCCACCACGACGAGCGGCAGCTCGACCGCCACGGCCAGGCCGATCGTCTCAGCCTTCAGCGCCAAGCCGGGTCCCGAGGTCACGGTGACGCCGAGGGCGCCGCCGTAGGAGGCGCCGAGCGCGGCGCCGACCCCGGCGATCTCGTCCTCCGCCTGAAAGGTCCGCACACCGAAGTTCTTGTGCTTGGACAGCTCGTGCAGGACATCGGAGGCCGGGGTGATCGGGTAGGCGCCCAGGAAGAGCGGCAGCCCGGCCCGCTTTGAGGCCGCGACCAGGCCGAGCGCCAGGGCGGTGTTGCCGGAGATCGTCCGATAGCGGCCCGGCGCCAGCCTGGCGGGCTTGACCTCGTAGGAGACCGCGAAGTCCTCGGTCGTCTCGCCGAAGTTCCAGCCCGCCTTGAAGGCGGCGACGTTGGCGTCCCTGACGTCGGGGCGGCCGGCGAACCTGCGGTTCAGGAAGTCGACGGTCGTGGTGACCTGGCGGCCAAACAGCCAGGACAGCAGACCGAGGGCGAACATGTTCCTGGCGCGGACCGCGTCCTTGCGCGTCAGCCCGAACTGCTCGACCGCCGCCATGGTGAGCGAGGTCAGGTCCAGGGCGCTCACCGCGAAGCCGTCCAGCGAGCCGTCGGTGAGGGGGCTGGCGCCGTACCCCGCCTTGGCGAGGTTGCGGGAGGTGAACTCGGAGGTGTCCACGATGATCCGCCCGCCGCGCGGCAGCTCCGCGAGGTTGGCCCTGAGCGCGGCCGGGTTCATCGCCACGAGCACGTCGGGCGCGTCGCCGGGGGTGAGGATGTCGTGGTCGGCGAAGTGGAGCTGGAAGCTGGAGACCCCGGGCAGGGTCCCGGCGGGAGCGCGGATCTCCGCCGGGAAGTTGGGGAAGGTCGCCAGGTCGTTGCCGAGACGGCCGGTCTCGGAGGTGAACCGGTCGCCGGTGAGCTGCATCCCGTCGCCGGAGTCGCCGGCGAACCTGACGATCACCCGGTCGAGCTGCTTTACCTGCTTCATCGCCCGCCGCCCGCGTCCCACGGCGCCCCGGCGACCTCGCCGCCCGCGCCGGTCATGCCCATGCCCGTCGTGTCGCGCGGCGCTACGCCGCTCACGCCGGTCCGCCGTGCACGGCCTGACGCAGCCGCTCGACGAGCAGGCGCGGCTTCTCCGAACCCCAGACGTTGCGGCCGAACGCGACGCCCGCCCCGCCCACCTCGACGACGCCGCGCGCGACCGCGACCACGTCGTCTTCGGTCTTCATCTTCGGGCCGCCGAGCGCGACCACCGGGACCGGGCAGGTCTCCACCACGGCGGCGAACTCCTCCGGCGGCCCGGGGCAGACGGTCTTGACGATGTCGGCGCCCAGCTCGGCGCCGATGCGGGCGGCCCTGGCCACGTTCTCGGTCGTCCACGGCACGGCCTGCCCCCAGCCGCCGGGGATCATCTCCGCCATGACCGGCAGGCCGAGCATCTCCGCCTCGGAGCACAGCCGGGCCAGCCGGGTCAGCGACAGGTCCTCGTCGGGGGCGCCGGGGAAGGCCAGCACGACCAGGCAGTCCGCGCCGATCTTCAGGGCTTCCTCGGCGCGGTGCAGGATCTGGTTGAGGTCGGTGACCGCGCGCTCGCCGAGCTCAGAGGAGCCACCGTCGACCCGCAACACCAGCCCGGCGCCGGCGAAGGCGTCGGCGTAGGCGCGGGCCAGGTGCCAGGTGGCCAGCACCGCGTCGGGACCTCCCGCCGCGATCTCGTGCATCGGCTCGCCCAGCGGCGGGCCCTCGCCCATGTAGGCGGCGTGATCGATGGCGACGAAGACGGCACGGCCATCCGCGCCGAACATGCGGCGCATGCGGCGGAGCTTGCCCGCCCCGATGGCGGAGGTGTTCAGCAAGGCTGCTTTCCTTTCCTGGAAGATCCCTGGAAGACTCCGAAAGGATCCGTACGTGCTCTCAGCTGGAGATCTGGCGGGCGAACTCCTCGCCGTCCCAGTAGTCGACCCGGTGGGCGACGAGGCCGTCGGCGACCACGAAGCGGAACATGCCGCGGATGGCGACGGGCCGCCCCCGGTGGGTGCAGGTCATCCGGTACGGCACCGCCGCCCTGGCCCCGTCCACGATCAGGTCCTCGATCTCGTAGCGCAGTCCGGCGAACTCCGTCAGGAACCCCTTCAGGCGTTCCCGGTAGGCGTCCCTGCCGTGCAGATCCACCCCGGCCGCCGAGGTGTGCTCGTTGTGGAAGGCCGGGGTGACACAGGCCGCGATCTCGTCGGGGTCGTGCCGATTGAGCGCGGCGAGGTAGCGCTCGACCGCCTGGCGGGTCGGCTCCTGGCGGGTCGGCTCCTGGCGGGTCAGCTCCCCCACAGGGTGCGGACCTCCTCGAAGACCTGCTGGTTGTGCGAGATCTCCACGACGTTGCCGTCGGGGTCCTTCAGCGCGCAGATGTATCCGACCGGCGCGGGCAGCTCCATGGGCTCCCAGTGCAGGCAGCCCATCTCCCGCGCCTCGGCGGCGATGCGGTCCACGTCCTCGCGGTTGGGCACCTCCATGCCGAGGTGCGCGAACGGCGAAAGCTGCGGCTGCTGCTTTCCCTTGTCCTTGGCGAACTCGACCAGCACCAGCACGAACGGGGTCTCCACCTGCTTGTCGTTGGACAGCCAGGCGTTGCGCCCGTCCTTGTCCTCGTGGCGGGAGACGACCACCAGCGGGGTCATGGTGGTGTAGAACTCGATCGCCTTGTCCAGGTCGCAGCTGGGCAGCGCGATGTGCGTCCAGCGCGCCTCGGTGAGCTTCTTCTCCAGCACGTCCGTTCTCCTTCTAGTCCTTGTCCACTGGCCCGTCGAACTCGTCCGGGTCGAGTGGCGTGGCCACGTCCCGGCGGATGGCCTGCATCATGTGCTGGGCCCTTCCCTCCCACAGGCTGGGCGGACCCACCCGGTAGAAGGGCGAGCGCAGGTTCTCCATGAGCTGCGTCACCATGTCGGTGTCTTCCTTGTTGGTCTGCGCGAGACCGTCCAGTTCCCGGTTCTGCGCCTCAAGGTCGTCGGTGAGCCCGTAGATCCGGGAGAACAACCGCGAGCGGTCCGGCGCGACCGGGTCCACTCTGACCATGATGAGCTGGGAGGCGTAGGGCAGCGGAGTGAGGTTCGGGTAGATGAACTCCGCGTAGCTGCCACGCAGGTCCTGGGTCTCGAGGTCGGTACGGCCAGCCGACATGTCGTAGTTGTCGGAGTGCGGCTTGTAGCCGCTGGTCGTGCGTCCCTCGAAGCGGACGATGGTGTCCATCTGCTTGCGCACCTTGTTCAGCCGCCGGTGCACGAAGCGCACGTGGTAGTCGTCGTTGGAGTTCTCGACGAAGGCCTTCCAGTTGATCGGGAAGGTCTCGTCCAGCTCCCGGTGGTAGCGCTTGAAGGTGTCGATCCGGTACCGCTCGTAGCGCGGCAGCAGGGGCGCGATCCACTCGTCGAAGGACGGGGCCTTGCGCGACAGGCAGCCGAAGACCAGCTTGCCGAAGGCGACCTTGACCCTGATGGGGACCAGGCCGTAGTCCTCCTTGGGGAAGTCGGGGCCGTACATGCGGTCCATGTCGGGGATGCTCAGCAGCCTGCCGTCGAGCCCGTACGTCCACGCGTGGTATGGGCAGGCCAGGGCCTTGCAGTGGCCCGCGGGCCGGAAGGCGAGGCCGGCCGCGCGGTGCCTGCAGTTGTTGAGGAAGCCCTTGACCGAGCCGTCCTCCTGCTTGATCACGACGACGGGCTGGACGCCGATCTGGCCGGTGATGTAGTCACCCGGCTTCTCCAGGTCCTCGACGTCGCCGAGCCAGACCCATGACCGGCCGAAGACGCGGATCATCTCCAGGTCGAAGAGATCCCTGTCCCAGACCTCCCACGGTTGCAACATGTCGCTGGGCAGCGGAGGGTTCACGAGTCCGCGTGACTCGTCCGCCCACTCGCTCTGCCGCCGCGCGACCCGTTCGTCCAGGGCCTGCTCCGCGGATCGATCTACGAGCACGAGCTGCCTCCTGTCCTGCTCAAGGGGGGTGACGCCGATGTCCGGACGCTATGTCCCGCCCGCCTGGCGCCTCCATGTGCCCGCCGCACAAAGAACCGGGGGTCGCGCTGCTCCCGGGCAACATCGGTGCCCACCGGGCGGCATGGCAGGGTCGGTGTCGTGAACCATCGCACGCTCGGCCGTACCGGCATCCAGGTAAGCCCGCTCTGCCTCGGCACGATGATGCTCGGGGCCTGGGGAAACACCGACCCCGACGAGTGCGGGCGCATCGTCGCCACCGCGCTCGACGCGGGCATCAACATGATCGACACCGCCGACGTCTACGCGTTCGGCGAGAGCGAGGAGATCGTTGGCCGGGCCATCAGGGGCCGCAGGGACGAGGTGGTGCTCGCCACGAAGTTCAGCAGCCCGATGGACGGCTCACCCGACCGCCGGGGCGCCTCCCGGCGCTGGATCATGCGGGCCGTCGAGGACAGCCTGCGCCGCCTGGGCACCGACCACATCGATCTGTACCAGGTCCACCGGCCCGACCCGCTCACCGACGTCGACGAGACCCTCGGCGCCCTGTCCGACCTCGTACGGCAGGGCAAGGTACGGGCGATCGGCACCTCCTCCTTCCCCGCGGAGGAGGTCGTCGAGGCCCAGTGGGCCGCCGAGCGCCGTCATCGGGAGCGGTTCGCGACCGAGCAGCTGTCCTACTCGATCCTGGCCCGGCACGCCGAGGCCGCGGTGCTTCCGGTGGCCGAGCGGTACAACCTGGGCGTGCTGGTGTGGAGCCCGCTGAACGGCGGCTGGCTGACCGGCAAGTACCGCCGCGACACCGTCCCTCCGGCCGACTCCCGCGCGACCCGCAACGCCGACCACTTCGACTTCCGCGCCGAGGACGTCCGGGCCCGCAAGCTCGACCTGGTCGAGAAGCTGGAGGCGCTGGCCGCCCAAGCGGGCCTGTCGCTGATCCACCTGGCGCTGGGCTTCGTGCTCTCCCACCGCGCCGTCACCTCGGCCGTGATCGGCCCGCGCACGCTGGAGCAGCTGAAGGGGCAGCTGGGGGCGGACGCGGTACGGCTGTCGCCGGACGTCCTGGACGCGATCGACGCCCTGGTCCCACCCGGCGCGAACGTCAGCCCCGACGACGTCGGCCACGTCCCCGCCCCCCTCACCGACCCCGCCCTCCGCCGCCGCTGAGCCGTACCGGGTGGGCCACTTCCGGCCCACCCGATGAAGCAGGGCCTCGACAGCGCGGCTGCCCATCGTGGCCGTGCGCCCTCGTATCCCTCTCAGGTCCTGGGGCGCTGCTTCGTCCCGGCCGCCAGCAAGCTGACCATTTCGGCGATTCGCTGGGCTCGCACCTCGGGGCGGCGTTTGGTGCCGTCGATCCAGCGCAGGTAGGCCCGCCGATAGAACTGGGCCAGGGAGTCGAAGAACGCGCCCGCCGCCGGATCGGCCTCCAGCGCCGCCGCGACATCCTCGGCGAGCTCCGCTCGCTGCGGGCCTTCCGGCGCCAGCACCACGCTCACCTGCGTGCCCGGCTCCAGCCCGCCCCGCAGCCAGCCGGGGCCGAGCAGAAAACCGCGTTGTCCCTCGTGTTCGGTGATCACGGCGCGGATGCCCATCCCGTTGAGCGTGCCCGTCACATGGTGCACCGGCTTGGGCGCCCAGACCGCATCCGGATCGAACGACACCGGGACGAACAGGCGTCCCCGCCCACCCGGCCGGCTTTCGACGGTGTACCGCTGCTCCTGCACGCTCCGATACTGCCACAGCGAACCTTTCCAGCCGAGCCGACAGCACCGCCACCGGCCACGACCTCGACGCCCCCCTGACCCACGCCGCAGTCCCTATGGTGCCCCCCGTCCATCGTTGCCGAGAAGCCGGTCAAGAGGTCAAGAGCCTTCTGTCGAAGCCTGCGCGCAGGAGAACCTCGTAGGCGGCGTGCACAACCTCTGGAACATCCTGGGCGACGGCGAACCCGAGCCTGGGGTATTCGATGACTCGCTGGAGGTCACCGACGAGCATGTCGATGACGAGCTTGCCGTCTCCGATGGCCTTGACGTAGTCGTCAAGTTCCAGTGGTTCGGAGGCACACACGGCGTCGACCTCGGGCCACAGTTTGCGCGCGGTGGCGAACGAGCGGCGCTCCATGTACGGCTTGGAGATCAGCAGCACCGATCGGGGGTGGATACCGGCCTCGGCCAGGAGTTGGCGTGACAGGGCGATGTTGTGCCCCGTGTTGGTGGCGTTGGGCTCCAGCAGAATCACCTCATCCGGGACACCGAGTTTCAGAGCATGCTCGCGAAAGTGCACGGCTTCGCCACGCGGGAACCGCGCTGCGGTTGTGGGACTGTTCCCTCCGGTGAAGACCAGGTGCGGGAACAGCCCCGCGTGATACAGGTGGGCGGAGAACGCGGCGACGCCGAGATCGTGGCTGCCCAGGCCGATCGCCACATCGCACGGCCGCAGGGCATGGTGCATCTGGTGGTAGTCCCAGATCAGTGTCGCCTGGCGCCAGTGCTCTTCGGTGATGGCCTGCTCATCGTCGCCCACGATCGCTCCCCTGGTCGCTGTCGCGAGAGCGCGCTGCCCTCTTGACTCGTCTGCTGGATGGTCTCAATGCAGCCCGGCTGAGGAGATGCCGTGTCCCCACGGGATATCGGCATGCGAGACGGCTCAGACAGGAAACCCATGCGCCTACAACGGTCTCGGCTGTCAGCGCCGGGCACCTTCCGGCCAGATGATATGAACCGGCAGCCCTCGTCTCCTGGCTTCGGCCACGACATCGGCCGTCCCGCCGTATCCCCTGGCAGGCTTGCCGTCCCAGACGGCGAGCAGTTCGTCGGCGTGATCGAGCATGAAACGGCTAGCGACCATGTGCGACTCGGATGTGGACTCGACGAAGTCCATCGTGTGCACCCGCTCGGCTTCAACGAGTAGCGAGTCGTACTCCTGATGCGCCTCGGCGGGCAGGCCCTCCCGATATCGCCTGGCGGGAGTCACCACCTCCAGCGATCCCCCCAGATCGATGACGGCTCGGGCGAAAACCTGATCGGCTCCGTCCGCGAGACATGACAGACCCGTGATTGTAGGGGTGTGCTCGGCGAGCAGCGAGCGGATGGCGTCGTCGATCAAGGTAGTGGTCGCGCTGGAAAGGCCTCGGTGGCCGGAGACCGCGATACGGATCACGTTTTTCCTTCTACGAGAGAATCAGTCGAAGACGTTCGTCGAAGTCGCGAACGCTGCAGGTCATCGGACCGTCATAGGTCCGGCGGAATCGCCTGACACGTTGAATGATCCGCTCCGAGCCGTAGGTCGTCCCTACTGTGAAGGCGTCCGACACCAGCTGGAAAGCCTCGTCGTGGTCCCCGGACATGGCCTTGGCTGTGGCTATCTCGGTCATCAGCACTCCGCGCTGCTTGACGGCGGGCTGGGCTGAGGACAGCGACTCGGCGAACGCGGCCACGGCCTCGTCGGAGCGACCGAGTCGTACCATGACCAAGGCGCGATACCCCGCGAGCTTCGCGTGATCGAATGGGAAGACCCAGGGCCACGGCGGTGCCACCGCCCTCTCGCTGGCCATCACCGCGGATTCGGCCTGTCTCAGAGCGACCAGGGCCGCAGAAGCGTCACGGGCACTCGCGTGGCCAAGCGCCTCGATGCTGAACAACCACGCCCGCGCGGTTGCCGGTGGCCGCTCTCCCAGTTCTTTTCGCGCTTGGGCGAGCAGTTCCAGCGCCAGTACGGGATCACCGGCGTCGATCTCAAAGGCGGCCAAACTCCCGATCATGTAAGCCGCCAGCAGGGAGTGCTCGGCCTGACGGGCACTGTCGACGGCCAGACGGTAGTAGGTGCGTGAGGTACCTGCATCGTGCATATCAGCGTGGACCCATGCGGCGAAACCCGCAGCCTCACTCATTACCGCACGGATGTCATCGGCGAACCGGGACTGAGCGGCGCGTCCGAGAATGTGGCTCGTCAGATTCACATGGGTTACGGCTCCCCGGGCCAGCTCGCGAGCAGGTGTCGTTGCCTCCAAACGCCGTTGAGCACCGGTAATGCTGGTTAGCGTAGATGCGGTGGTTTCGTCTACCTCAGCACGTTTGGGTAGTGGTAATGCGGTAAGCGCCGTAAGAGCCATCGCCTTACCGAAGTCTCTGCGTTTCGTTGGATCGTCATCTCCTCGGGTACCGAATCGGAGTAGATGAAGAGGAATCCCGATTCGAAGTGATATTTCCCGGACCTGGTCCACCATGAGTGGCTGACGATTCCGTAGGACTTTGGAAACCCAGCTCTGGGAGTAGCCAACCGCCTCGGCCAGCTGGCCCTGCGTCCACCCATTGGCCCGCTGCACCTCGGCGAGGACCACGGGGATGTCACACTCCGCAAGGGCGGCTGCCACGGTAGGCGAGGACCAGAACTGAAGCGAAAGCCGCCCCTGCTTCTGACTCATGACATTAGGTTAGGCACCAGGGTGCTACCACATCGGCATTCGTAAGAAGAATAACCTCAGTGCCGTCAGCGCTAGGCATTAAGCAAGTCCGGCACCCGCAGCGATGATCGCCCTATGAGCGCTCTTCCACTCCGTAAGGAAGCGGCTACGATCCGCGTCTGCGCGCTTCACCTCTCCGACGTGCAGCGGAGACACGGCCTGACTCTCGCTTCCATTTGGGTGAATGACCTCGACCGTCGGCGACGAATGAGACAGGCACCAAACAAACGAGCTACTAGGACAGAAAAGCCCGTTTAACGACAAACCCGCCGGGACGACGAACGAGCGTCATAGAGGGGTGGATCCGCCTCAGCGGTCGCACACTGAGCGGGTCCCTTGACCGCACGGTGGAGGTGCGATCCATGGGCAACTCCAAGGCTGCCGCGTGTGAGCGAGGAACAGGAGACGATCAAGAGCATCAGTTCATACATCTGGTGCGCCTGGCCTGGGATCTGCGGGGGCTGGGGCTGGAGATCTCGGTGGAGCTTCCGCGCGGGGCGGAGCCGTACGTGGTGGTGCGGCGAATGTCCGGACCGCTGCGGGTCGCGGCGACGAAACACGATCAGGGGTGGGTGTTCTCCTGGGGACGTGGCCCTGACCGGCAGGCGCCCGCCCTGGACGCGGAGGTCCCGCACCGTATCCGGCAGGTGGCGCGGTGAAGGCTCTGACGCTGGGCGTCGTCGACCTGCCGGGCCGTGAGTGTTCGGTGGCGGTGGCGCGCAGGTACGTGGCGGATCTGCTCAGGGCGTCGGGGCACGTCGACGTCGACGACGCGGTGCTGGCGGTGAGCGAGGTCGTCACCAACGCCGTGGTGCACACCGCCTCGGGCAGAGAGGGGGGTGTGGTGACCGTGGAGGTCACTCATCTGGGGCCGTGCCTGGTGTGCGTCGAGGTGATCGACGACGGCCCGTCCGCGTCCTGTGTCCCACCAGGTGTTCCGGTGATGCGTCGCCACGAGGAGGGGAAAGCGACGTTGGAGACGGGCGGGCGCGGGCTGTGGCTGGTCGACGAGGTCACCGAGAGCTGGGGCGTCCGCCAGGTGGAAAAGGGCCGGGGGGCGGTGTGGATGCGGATCTCCACCTCGGCGAAAGCGGACGAGCGTTCATGACGACACTCGCGTCGAGCGGCGAGGACGACCGAAACCCTGAGAAAGACGCACTCATGGGTGGCCCCTGGAGGGCTTCCAGAAGTCCGACGACGATCGGACGGCGGGGCCCGGCACGGACTCACCCGAAAGGCCGGGGTCGGATACGACTGTCCGGGTGAGCCGGCGCCGGGCCCCGCGGGGGCCGGTCAGTTGTCGGCGGGCTTCCACCACATGACGATCTGGTTGCCCCAGGGGTCGAGGAACGAGGCGTGGTAGCCGTCGAACTCCTCCCAGTAGCCCTGCTCCCACAGCGCGGTCGCGCCGAGGATCACGGCCTTGTTGAGATACTCGCCGGGCGAGGCGTCGACCAGGATGTAGGTGCGGGCCTGCAGGCCGGAGCGCGGCTGCGGCGGCCTCGGCGCGGGGTCGGGGAACTGCTCGATCTCGCTCCAGAGCCCGAGGTGCAGTCCCTCCCCCGGCACGACCTGGTGGAAGACGCCCTCGGGGCGGCCGTTGACGGTCCAGCCGAACAGCTCCCGGTAGAACTCCGACGCCGCCTTGACGTCAGAGGTGGGGAGGTCGACGAAGACGAGAGTGTTGGTCACGAAATATCACTTCTCTCTGTGATCTCGGTGATCTCTGTGATTTGTCAGGACTTGTAGTAGGTGCCTTTGTCGCGCCAGAGCACGATCTCGGCGCCCCAGGGGTCGCGGAAGGCGGCGTGGCGGCCGTCGAACTCCTCCCAGTAGGTCTCCTCCCACAGCACGGTCGCGCCCAGCTCGACGGCCTGGGCGAGGAAGGCGGGCGGCTCGTCGACCATCACGTAGACCCGGGGCACCGGCCCGGCGACCGGCGTCTCCTCGCGGTGGATGCCGAGGTTGGGCTTGACGCCGGGGAGAATCTCGTGGAACTCCCCGGCGGGGCGGCGGTTGACCTGCCAGCCGAAGAGCTTCTCGTAGAAGACCGACGTCGCCTCCGGGTCGGGAGTCGGGAAGTCGACGAAGATCACGGGGTTGGGCACAGGAACTCCTTGTCTGTCAGGCGGAGCTCGGCGGCGTCGCCGAGCGAGACGAAACGCCGGTAGGTCTCGCGGTAGACGGACCGGGGCGAGGGCTCGACGACGGTCACCGGCGGCCGAGGCCACGACCCGCCGGAGGCCTCGCCCGGCCGCGGCCACCACCCGGCTCCCGCGCCCGCCGCCAACGCCGCGCCGTAGGCGGCCAGGTCGGTCTCGGCCGGGACCTCGACGGGAACCTCCAGCACGTCGGCCTTGATCTGGCACCAGAGCGGGCTGCGCGCGGGCGATCCGGCGCACACGAGCACGTCGAGCGCGACCGGCAGCGAGTCGGCGATGTTGCGCAGGCCGTAGGCGGCCCCCTCCAGCACGGCGCGGGCCAGGTGACCGGGGCCGCACCCGGACCCCAGACCGACGATCTCGGCGCGCAGCTGCCGGTTCCACCGGGGGGCGCGCTCGCCCTCCAGGTACGGCAGCACGATCACCCCGTCGGCCCCTGCCGGTACGGCGGCCGCCAGCTCCAGCAGCTCGGGCACCTGCCTGCCGGTCACCATGGTCAGCCACTCCAGCATCAGGCCGTGGCTGCTGACCGGGCCGCCCACGATGTCCACGCCTCTGGCCGGGCTGGCCAGCGTGTAGAGGTCGCCGTGCGCGGCGGACGAGGCGATGGCCACCGCGAGCCCGCCGGTGCGCCCGCCCGGGTCAAGCGCCCTGCCGGGCGTGTCGACACCACCGGCCCAGAAGGCGAGGTAGGCGTCCTGCGCCCCGGCGACCAGCGGCACCCCCGCGGGAATCCCCGAGGCACCCGCGAGCCCCGGGATCCCGGAACCCCCGGGACCGCCGGAGCCGCCATGGTCCCCCGCCTGCCCGTCACCGGTCAGGCCGATCACCTCTCCGGTCGCGGCGCGACTGCCGTACCCGTCGAGCGACGGGTCCCCGGGCCAGCGCGACTGGCGCTCCCGCGCGCCCAGCCGGGCCATCAGCCAGTCGTAGACCTGCCGTGGCTCGGCGTCCCGGCCGATCACCTCGCGCTGGGCGTGGTGCTGCTCGACCGGGCTGCCGGTCACTCCGGCGGGGTGGCGGCAGGTGACCGCGAGACCTCCGTCGTGGGGAACCGTGGTCGGGCTCTGCCCGCCGATGCAGATCGCCTCCGGCCTGCCGGTAAGCCGTTCGCCCAGCGCGGTCACCGCCTCGACGACCCCGGCCAGCCACGCGTGCGGGTCCGCCCGCCCCGCGGGCCAGCTCCCGGCTCCCGGATAAGCGCCGGTCGCCGCCCCGAGAACCTTTCCCGAGGGGTCGATCGCGACGGCCCTGGCCGAGTTGCTTCCGAGATCCACCCCGATGACCGCGTTCACGAGCCGCTCACCGATCCTTCTTCGCCGTACGGAGGTCGCACCCGGATGGCCCGGGAGAACCGACTCGCGCCGGAGTCACAGGCCACCGACCAGAACCCGGTAGACGGGCGTGGTCGCGGCCAGCTTGAGCGCCTCGGCCACGTCGCCGAGACCGAACCGGGCGGTGACCAGGGCATCCAGGTCGGCGGCGAGCGCGCCCGAGGCGATCAGCGCGGCGGCCTCCCGCCAGTCCTGCGGCTCCTGGCTGTAGACGCCGACGATTGACAGCTCGTGGTGGTGGATGGCGTCCGGGATCACCCCGACCGACAGGTCCTTGGGGAAGGCCCCGTACAGGACCACGGTGCCGCCGTCGTCGCACAGCCCGACCGCCGTCTCCAGCGCGCCCGGCGCGCCCGCGGTCACGAAGACCAGGTCCTGCTTGCCGCCCCGCTCCACGGCCTCCTCCGGCGTCGCGGTCCAGGCGGCGCCCGCGTCCCGCGCCTCGGCCAGGCGGGTCTCGCTGACGTCGATCACACCGACGGGTCCCGCGCCGCGCCACCGCGCGGCGGCCAGGTGCAGCCTGCCCATGTAGCCCGCGCCGACCACGGCAACCCGGTCGCCGGCGCGCAGGCCGCCCAGCCTGAGCGAGTGCAGCACGCACGCGACGGGCTCGCCCATCGCGGCGTGCTCGATCGGCGCGGACCCGGTCGCGTACGCCTGGGCGGCCTTGACCACCACGTGGTCGGACAGGCCCGCGCCGAACGAGACGGTCCCGTCGGCCAGCGTCCCGCCCTGGGGACGCTTGCACAGCGCGCTACGTCCACGGCGGCAGGGGCGGCAGGTGCCGCACCGGGTGAGCAGATCCACGGTGACGGTCTCCCCGACACGTGGCGATCCGGGCAGCTCCGCCACCCCCGCCCCGACCGCGGCCACCCGCCCGGCGACCTCGTGTCCCGGGGCGACGGGGTAGAACCTCTTCTCTCCCAGGTACAGACGGCGCTCCATCGTGCACAGCCCGCAGGCGCCCACCTCGACCAGCACCTCGTCGGGCCCGAGCGAGGGCGTCGGCTCCTCACGCAGCTCGACGGCCTCGGGGGCGGTGACAACGGCGACTCTCATCAGTGACTCCAAACGTGTGGCCAGTGGTGGCGTACGGCGATGCCGGCCCTGCTGAGCAGGTCGGCGGAAGCGTGGCGGACTTCGTCGCGCAGGGCCCGCTCGTCGACGGTCACGCAGCGGCCCCCACGGACCACCTGCCTGCCGCCGACGAACACGTCACGGACCGAGCGGCCGTCGGCCGACCAGACGAGTTGCTGGGCGACGTCGCCGCGCGGGATCCACTGCGGCCCCGTCGCGTCGTGGACGACCAGGTCGGCGAGCTTTCCCGACTCCAGTGAGCCGATCCGGTCCGCCATGCCGACGGCCTCCGCGCCCCGGATGGTGGCCATCTCCAGCGCCTCGGGGGCGCCGATCGCGCCCGGGTCGAGAGCGATGTCCTTGGCCAGCCCGGCCGCCAGGGCCGCGGCACGCAGAATGTCGGCGGCGTCGCCCGCGTTGCCCGCGTCGCACCCCAGCGCGACCCGGCCGCCCCTGGCGACCATCTCGCCGTGCCGTCCGGCCCGGGTCACCCCCTGGGCCAGGCGCAGGTAGGCCCAGGGGCAGTAGGCGACCGCCGTACCGGAACCGATGAGCACGTCCATCTCGGCGTCGTCCAGCCAGACGGCGTGCGCCAGCAGCAGGTGGGGGCCGAGCACGCCGAGGTCGGCGAGGTGGAGCAGCGGGCGGCGCCCTGTGATCGCGAGGTAGTGCTCGGCGTCGGCCGGGCCGGGCGACATGTGCATCGTCAGGCCCGCGCCGGTCTCGCGGGCCAGGTCGGCGGCGCCGGTCAGCAGCTCGTCGGAGGCCAGGCCGTGCCCGACGAGCGTGACCATCCCCCGGACGAGTCCCCCCGCCGGGTAGGAGTCGACCACGGCCCTGAGTCGGTCGAGCACCTGCCCGGCGGGGGCGCCGTGCGGGACGCCCTCGGCGTCCCAGCCCCAGGTCCCGACCGTGCCGCGCACCCCGGCCCGAAGCATGGCGGCGGCGACCCGATGAGGGTGGGCGACGGTGCCCGCCTCCACCACGGTGGTCACGCCGTTGCGCAGGCTCTCCACACAGGCCAGCAGGGCCGACAGCTCCTCGTCCTGGGCTCGGTGCGCCTGGTGCAGGGGCACCGACCAGCCGAAGATGGCCTCGTCGGATCGGATGTTGTCGGGGATGCACGCGCGGGCGAGCGGGTCGCCGGTGAGATGCTGGTGGGCGTTGACCAGGCCGGGCGTGACGACGCAGTCCGTCGCGTCCAGCTCGGGGACGCCCGGCCAGCGCGCCCGCAGCTCGCCGGTCGCGCCGACGGCGGTGATCGTTTCGCCCGTGATCGCGACCGTCCCGCCCAGGAGCACCTCCCTGCGGGCGTTCATGGTGACCACGTCACCACCGGTGATCAGGAGATCGGGAACCAGCTCCATGCGACCGAACGCTAGGTTCGCCGGACGCCCGGGTCATCCATCCCCGAGCACAACAACTCAGGCGTACTCCATGCCAGGGACACAGTGCCGCGTCCTGAAGCCGGGGCGAGGCTGTGCCCCATGCGTTACGACCCCACCTGGCTCGACTCCGATCCGCTTCCGCAGCTCATCGACGGTCGCGAATCCCGGCAGGGCGACATCCGCCCGGTGATCGACCCCTCGACTGGCCAGTCCCCCGCCTCCTACGCCGAGGCCACGTCCGCCGAGGTCGAGGCGGCGGTCGCCGCCGCCAGGCGCAGCCACGACGAGGGCGAGTGGCGCCGCATGCCCGGCGCGCGCAGGGCCGAGCTGCTGGACGCCGTCGCGGCCGCGATCCGCGCGGACGCGCGGCGGCTGGCGACGCTGGAGGCGCTCGACACCGGCAAGGCCGTCGGCGGCGCGCTGACCAACGACGTCTACGAGGCCGCCAACGCCTTCTCCTACGCCGCCGCCGTCGCCCGGACCCTGCACGGCGACGTACGGCGCAGCTCCTACCCGCCGGAGCTGCTTCCCGGGGGCGGTCCCGGCCTGCTGACCGTGCGGACGCCCGAGCCCGCCGGTGTGGTGGCCGAGCTGCTGCCCTGGAACGGACCGCTGATGACCGGCAGCCAGCGCATCGCGACGGCGCTGGCCGCGGGCTGCTCGATCGTGGCCAAGGCCCCGGAGGAGGCCGTGGTCACCCTCGTCGAGCTGGGCCGCCTCCTGACCCGCGCCGGGCTGCCCGCCGGGGTGCTGAACATCCTGCTGGGCCCCGGGGAGACCGTGGGCGAGCGACTCGTCACCGACCCCCGGGTGGACCTGGTCAGCCTGACCGGCGGCACCGAGACGGGCCGCCGGGTGATGGAGCTGGCCGCGCGCAACCTCACCCCGACTCACCTGGAGCTCGGCGGCAAATCACCGGTGATCGTCTTCGCCGACGCCGACCTGGACCAGGCGGTGGGCTGGGCGATGATGGCGGCGTTCGTCAACATGGGCGAGGTCTGTGTGGCCGGCAGCCGCCTGCTCGTCGAGGAGTCGGTCTACGACGATGTGGTCAAGGGCGTGGCCGCCGCGGCGGCCACCCTGCCGATCGGCGACGCGCTCGCCGAGAACACCTTCATCGGCCCGCTGATCAGCGAGGAGCACGCGAACCGGGTCCGCGGCTTCGTCTCCCGCGCCGTCGAGGGCGGCGACGCGGCCGTACTGGGCTCGCCGTCCCTGCCGGACGGCGCGGGGGCGGCGTTCGTGCCGCCGACGGTGCTGGGCGGAGTGCGGGCGGGCAGCGAGATCGAGCAGCGGGAGGTCTTCGGCCCGGTGCTGGCCGCCATGCCGTTCTCCACCGAGGCCGAGGCCCTGGCCCTGGCCAACGGCACCTCCTACGGCCTCAACGCCACGGTCTTCACTCGCGACCTGGAGCGTGCCTTTCGCGCCGCCGACGCCCTCGACTGCGGCGAGGTCAACGTCAACTGTCACTTCGCCCCCGACATGAACGGCGGCCGCGGCGAACCCCGCCGCGCCAGCGGCCACGCCCGCACCGGCATCGACGCCTACACCCGCCTGAAGGCCGTCAACGTCCAGATCCACTCCTGAGCCCGGGCGGGGACGCGCGAATCCGGGCGTCCCCGGGCAGAGCCTCGGCGGCCGGACCCGCATGCGGGAGAACCCTCGCCGACCGATCCACCGGCCTCCGGCGGGGCCGCGGTGACCGTGCACGACAGCCACACTCTCGACGGCACCGCGGCCCTGGCCGGTTCCTCCCGGGCCCCTCCGGGCAGGCGGCCTTTTCGTTCCACTACCACGTCAGCCCTGCTCAGAGCGCGCAGTACATGATGTGCAGCCCGACGTAGCCCTTTGCCGGATGCCGGAAGCCCTCCGGCAATGTGCCCAGCACCTCGAAGCCGAGTGACCGGTACAGCCTCACCGCGTTGACGTTCGTCTCCACAACCGCGTTGAACTGCATCGCGCGGTAGCCCGCCGCCCGCGCCCACTCCATCGTGTACGCACACAGTGCGCGTCCCACGCCCCGCCCGGTATGCACCGGGTCGACCATGTAGCTGGCGCTCGCGACATGCGATGCGTTGCCCATGTGGTTAGGGTTCATCTTCGCCGTGCCGAGGACCGCGCCGGAGTCGTCCACCGCGACGACCGTGCGGTCGGGAGCCGATAGGAGCCACCAGTCACGCCCCTGCTCCTCGCTGAGGTCCGCCGGATAGGTGAAGGTCTCCCCCGCGGCGACGATCGTATGGAAGAAAGGCCAGATGGCAGGCCAGTCATCCGTACCGGCTTCCCTGATCAGCATGCGGACAGCATGCCTCGTACGGGTGTGGCCCTCCAACGGGTTTTCGCCCCTGAGGCACCGCCGGATGCGTGGCGCCCGCCCCGCCTGCGACAACTGATGCGGGCGGTCACTCCTCGGCCGATCGGGGCCGCGACGACCGGGCTCAGCCCTCCGGGTCAGGTTCGAGACCGTCGCCCCGCACCAGCGCGTCGCCGACCGGGGTCCTGCGATAGATCACGCTTCGCCCCGAGCGCGTCCGGCCGACCAGGCCCGTGTCGCGCAGGACAGCGAGGTGATCACCGACGTTGCCCAGGCTCATGTCGAGCCTGGCGACGAGCTGGGTCGTCGTTCCCGGCGTGGAGAGGGCGTGCAGGACGGTGGCCCTGGAGCGGCCCAGGAGACGTTCGAGCGCCCCGGGCGAACGACCGGCCTCCGCCCCCCACACACCGGCGACGCCGGGAGAGGGATAGACCAGCGTGTACGGCCAGGGGGCGTCGAGCTGGAGGGCGAAGGGGGCGAAGACGCTTGGTACCAGCAGGAGCCCTTGCCCGCCGAGACGGTAACGGCTGTTCTCTCCCTGGTCGAGGATCTCGAGATAGCCGCAGGTGTCGTCGGCGCGCCACCTGACGTCCGGCATGGCCTCCTCGATCGCCTGGGCCCAGCCCGCCAGGGCCAGCCGGTTTCCCCGTCGCAGGATCTCCTGTTCGAGGACCGCGTTGACGCGGTCCCAGTGCGGAGCAACGAGCACTTCCCACGCGAGCGCCAGCGCCTCGGCCAAGCGGTGCGCCACGTCAGGCGCCTCCAGGATCGCGAGGACCTCGGGCGACGGGCGGCCAAGACCGTCCAGGTTCCTGCCGATCTCCAGGCGGGCCCGGTCCAGAGGCGTGGAGCGGACCATCTCCAGCTCATCCTCTATCGAAATCCCGGTTTGTCTCGGCGGCGGGACGATGAAATCAACGTTGTAGCCGAATCGCATGAGCGACGTAATCGCGAAGAGCGCTGGTTTTTCTGCGAGCAGGGCCCGGTATTCGCATTCGTGCCGACGTTTCCAGGCACCGTGCGGCCCGGCGGCCCTGCGGCCCGAAATTATCCATAGCGAGTGCACCGTCTCCAGAAGAGGAGATATGCCGAATCTGCTCTGCGCCAGATCCCGTGGAGTCGTGTCAACTCGAATGACGTTTCGGGCCACGCCGAAAGGCTAGCGCCGCCGGACCGGGCCATCAACACTTGGCCCACCACTCCTCGACGACCTGGATTCGGCATGAAAACCTCACTCGATCGTCCCCGGTCGGAACGCCGCCCACTGCCCCGGACCGTTCGGGTTCTCGCACCCGTCATAGGCCTGTCCAATTTCGGCGACGGTCTCGCCATCACCGCATTGATGCTCGAGTTTCACGACCGGCACGGGGGCGGAGCGGCGATGGCCGCACTGTTCATGGCCCTTTCGGTCCCCGGCGTGCTCCTCGCCGGTCTCGCGGGGCGGGTGGCGGACAGGGTGGCGGTGCGCAGGGTTGTCGTCCTGGCGGGCATCGTGCTGGTGCTCGTCTGCGCGGTGATGGCGTACGCCACGTCGATCGTCCTCATTCTGAGCCTGCTGTCGGTGCTGGCCGGGATCATGGCGCTCGTCATGCCCACGATGGCGAAGGCCGTGACCGACGCGTCCCCCGGCGATCTCTTGAGCCGCGGCCAGGCACGGATGTCCATGATGGGAAGCCTGGGCTTCCTGCTCGGGCCGGCGGCGGGCGGCGTTCTGATGGAGATCGTGGGGCTGCGACCGATCCTGCTCATGGACGCGGCGAGCTTCGCCGCACTGCCGCTGGCGGCCCTGCTCCTGCCGAGAGGAGGTGAAGGCCCGGCGGGCACGTCGTCCGCCGGCCCGGGCGGCACCCCCTCCGCGTCCGGGCTTCTGCCAGGGCTGCGCGCGATCGGCGCCCATCCCGCCTTGCTGCGGACGGTCGGCCTCGGGATCGTTCTCACCGTCGGCCTTCAGGCCCTGAACGTCGTGGAGATTTTCTTCGTCCGTGACGATCTCGGCGGAGGCGCCGGGATTTTCGGTCTTCTCACCATGGTCTGGTCGGCCGGTCAGATAGCCGGCGCCTGGTTGGCCGGCGACTTCCTGATGGAAAGAAATCCAGCACCGATGGCCTTTGTCATGACATTCATAGTGGCCATTGTCACGTTATCGACCGTCGTGATTAGCGATATCCCGCCGTTCTTCGTCCTCCTGCTGCTCGGCGGACTCGCCTTGGGCGGTTTCAACGTGGCCCGTCAGACGCTGCTGGCGAGATCGGTGGACCCGGCAGGCCAGGGCAGTGCCTTCGCCGCGCATACGGCATTGCTCAACACCGCGACCACGGTCGCGCTTCTGGTCGGCGGCGTCGTCTCCGTGTTCGTCGCCCCCCGGGCAGTTTACGGAATCGTGGGAATGGTCACGCTCGTTTCGGTTCTGGTCGCACGACCCCGGCGCCGGACTTTCCGGGACCGGCCCGCGGTGGAGGGAGACCTGAGTCACGGCCCGTCCGGCCCGGCTCCGGAGAACAGCGGTCACGGCCGGGCGGACGCCTGCTCAGGTGAGGGCGAGCACGACGCCGACGACGGTGCCCACCGCGACGACGACGTATACGCCAGGGCGCCGCTGATCGAGCCGGGGGCCAGGCCTACGGTGTTGGAGACGTTGGCCACGACCGGCGGGAAGCCGAGCGCGACCAGCGTCGGGAACGTGATGAGCGACCCCGATCCGGCGACGGTGTTCACCACCCCTGCGGCCAGGCCCGCGAGCAGCACGGCGAGAGATTCGACGACCGTCAGGCCGGTGAACATCGGGGTGCTCCTTACGGTGGCGACCGGCGGCGTGATCCCGACGGGGTCCGGGCCAAACCCCGGACGGGGTGAAGGGGTGGGGGATCCGGCTCTCCTGGAGGCCCGCCACGCGGGTGGCCGCGCCGCGTGGCGGGTGGTCAGGGGGTGAGCAGGATCTTGCCGCAGGCGTCGCCGCTCTCCAGGCGGCGGTGCGCGTCGGCCGCCTCCTCCAGCGGGAACACCGAGTCGATCACGGGCTCGCCGCCGGACTCCCAGTACCACCGCAGCATCTCGCCGAACGTGGCGTGGCCGTAGGACTCGGAGCCGATGATGGTCAGGGCCCGCTGGTAGGCGTCGACCAGGTTGAACTGGGCGGTCATGCCGGTGGTGTTGCCGCAGAAGACCAGGCGCCCCCGGCGGCGCAACGCGTCCAGCGACGCCTGGAAGAGGGCGGGGCCGACGTGGTCGAGCACGATGTCGGCCCCCTGGCCGCCGGTCAGCTCCCGGGTCGCGGCGGCGACGTCCGTCACCCGGTGGTCGAGGACGGCGTCGGCGCCGATCTTGGTCATCCGGCGGAGCTTCTCCTCCGAACCCGAGGTCACCACGGTACGAGCGCCGAGCCCGCGGGCGATCTGCACGGCCGCGACCGTGATGGCGCTGCCCGCGCCGTGCACCAGCAGGGTCTCCCCCGCCCGCAGCCCGCCCCTGACGACCAGCGCCTGCCAGGCCATGGAGTAGGCGGTCGGCAGGCTCGCGGCCTCCAGTGGCCCGACGTGCGGGGGAACCGGGTGGGTGTGGGTCGCCGGGACCGCGACCAGTTCGGCGTAGCCGCCTTGGCGAGAGCCGCCGACGACGCGCATCGCGGCGCAGTAGACCGAGTCGCCGGCGGCGCACGCCGTACAGGATCCGCAGTGCAGCGCGGGGTCGACCACGACGCGGTCGCCAACCGCGAGCGGGGGCGGGGCCTGCCCGTCCGGCCGTCCCGGGGATCCGGCGGGCGTGCCGGAACCGTTGACGCCGTTGGAGCCGTTGGATGCGGCGGGCGTGCCGGACCCATTGACGCCGTTGACATCGGTGGAGCCGTTGGACGCGGCGGGTGTGCCGGAACCGGTGGCCCGGGGGCCGACGTCGACCACGACGCCCGCGACGTCCATGCCGGGGACGTGCGGCAGCGCGAATCCGGGCAGCAGTCCCGGGCCGCGCCGCTGCAGCACGTCGAGGCGGTTGAGCGCGACCGCCTCGACGGCGATCAGCACCTCGCCTGGCCCGGCCACCGGGTCGGGCAGCTCGACGGCCTCGAGCACCTCGGGGCCGCCGTGCGCGGCGTGCCGGACGGCCCTCACGAGGTCCCCCGATCCCTCTGCGTCATGTGGATCTCCCGAACTCCCCTGTGATCCCCTGGACGGGGCCGGACTCCCCTGTGCCCCTCCGGGCAAGGCCCGGCCCTCATGTGATCCCTCTGACGAAGGGGACACCGAGCGCGGCGGGACCGCGCTGGCGCGTGGCGAAGAAGGTCATGGCGACCAGTGCCAGCAGGTACGGCGAGGCGATGAGGAACTGGGGGTTGAGCTCGTAGCCCAGGGCGGGCAGCGCCAGGCGCATCGCGTCGGCGGCGCCGAAGACCAGGCAGCCGGCGAGCGTGCCCTTGAGGGTCCAGCCGCCGAAGATGACGGCCGCGATCACCATGTATCCGCGTCCCGCGGTCATGTTCTGGTTGAACGTTCCCACCTCGGCCACGGCCAGGTAGGCGCCGCCGAGACCGGCGAGCATGCCGCAGACCATCAGCGCCTGGCGCCTGCGCCGGTTGACGTCGATGCCGGTGACGTCCGCCGACTGCGGATTCTCCCCGGCGGCGCGCACCTGCAGTCCCCATCTGCTGCGGTGCACCAGCCACCAGGCCAGCGGGACCAGTCCGGCCAGCAGGTAGGCGGGCCAGCGCTGGGCGAACAGGCCAGGGCCGACCAGCGGCAGGTCCGACAGCAGCGGGATCTCCAGTTTGCCCACCTGCCGGGGCTCGCTCCTGATCGTCAGGAAGCTGGTCAGGCCGAGCACCAGCACGTTGAGCGTGAGCCCGACGACGTAGGTGTTGACGGCGAGCCGGTGGCTGAAGCAGGCGTGTGTGAAGGCGATCAGCAGGCCGGCCGCGACGCCGCACAGCAGCCCGAGGTCGGCGGAGCCGGTGACGGAGGCTCCCGCGACGGCGGTGAAGGCGCCGCCGAGCATCATGGCCTCGACCGAGATGTTCAGGGTTCCCGCCCGCTCGGCGATCCACTCGCCGAGCGCGGCGAACAACAGCGGCACGCTGAGCCGTACGGCGCTGGCCAGGATGAGTTCGAAGCTGTCCATGACTGTCACCTCTCCGCAGGCCTGCGGCGGGCGCGGATCTCGGCGTAGGCCGAGGGGAAGACCGCGGCGAGCACCAGCAGGGCGGTCACGATCGAGACGAGGTAGCGGGGCACCCCCGTGGAGGCGAGGAAGCCGCCCCCGGCGCGCAGCGCCCCGAAGAAGACGGCCACGGGGATCGCGAGCAGGGGGTGGTTGCGCGCGACCAGGGCCACGAGCAGTCCCTCCCAGCCGACGTTGTCGGCGAACCCGGCCTGGATCCGGTACACGTTGCCGGTGAGCATGACGCCCCCGGCCAGGCCCGCGAACCCTCCGGACAGCAGCAGCGCCCCGCCGCCGAGCGCCGCCGCCCGCACCCCGGTCCTGCGTGCCGCGACCGGGTTGAGGCCGAGCATGCGGAGCCGGAAGCCCCATCTGCCGTACTTCAGCAGGAATGCGATCACACCGGTGACCAGCAGGGCGACGAGCACGCCCGCGCCGAGGTTGAAGTCCGGATACTCGCCGAGGCGCGGCAGCCGCGCCGTCTCGGGGAGCAGGTCGGACTGGGGCGAGAGGATCTGCCCCTTGATCGCGGTCTCCTGGAGCAGGTAGTCGCGGTTCACCGCGAACGAGACGACCTGCATCGCCACGAAGACCATCAGCAGTGTGCTGATCACGACGTCCACGCGGCGCCAGTAGAACAGCACGGCCGGGACCCCTGCCCAGAGCGCCCCGGCGGCGGTGGCGCAGAGCAGCGTGAGCGGCAGGATCAGCCAGCCGGGCCCGGGCGCGAACAGCGCGACGGCCGCGCCCGCCATGGCGCCGACGATGAGCTGCCCCTCCTGCCCGATGTTGAAGATCCCGGCACGGGCGCAGACGATCGCGCCGACGGCGACGAGCAGCAGCGGGGCCGCCTCGTCGAGCGTCTGGCCGATCGAGGCGCCTCCCTCGAGACTGCCCTGGTAGAGGGCCAGGATCGTGTCGGCCATGGAGTGACCGGCCAGCGTCACCAGCACGGTGGCCACGGCGAGCGCGACGCCGAAGGAGGCCAGGTAGAGCAGCGGGCCCCGGCCGCGACCACGAGAGGGGAGGGCACGGGACCGCGCGCCGCCGTGCGCAGGGCGCTGCTCGGCGCCCCCGGCGACCCCCGGTGGGCAC